>JAFTVH010000025.1 GCA_017465845.1 Lachnospiraceae bacterium
GCATTTGATTTCACCCGACAAGCTAACGACAGACCGAAGGTCTGGAGTTTGCGGCCGCCAGGCCGTCTTGTCGGAAGGAAATCAAGCGCGCCGTCAGGCGCATTTGATTTCACCCGACAAGCTAACGAGAAAATCCGGTTGCGAAGCAACCCAGGCCGTGCTTCAGCACGGCCGATAGAGCGCGAAGCGCGTGATTTTCGAGTTTCCGCGACTCCCCAGCCGCACCCCATTTTGCGCAGCAAATGAGCTGACTTAAGTCAGCTGGTCGGAACGCTAGTTCTGACCGGTGCGGCGTCCCCTCGCCGAATGTAACACTTGCTGTTTCCCAGGTTTATGCCCATTATTACAGCCTTGTATCACATTCGCCCCCTCTCTCAAAAAGAAAGGAGCCCCCAAAAGAATGGCATTAATACCCAAACCCCAGGAAATCTACAGACACTTTAAAGGAAACCTATACCAAATAGTAACAATAGCCGAGCACTCCGAAACCGGAGAACCCCTTGTAATATACCAGGCCCTCTACGGTGACTATCGTATCTACGCCCGTCCGCTCGCCATGTTCCTCTCCAAAGTGGACCGCACCAAATACCCTGACAGCAGTCAGGAATACCGTTTCGAGCGCCAGGACACTGACCAGTTAACCCGCAGCACCGGTCATTCGGTTCAGGAATACACATTAGCCAAAGGACCCACATCGGTTCAGGAGCCCACACCGGTATCTCACCCTGTCACGACCGAAATAGAAGCCAGCGAAGAACTCACCATCGACCCCATGGTCCTGGAATTCCTCGACGCCGATTCCTACGAGCAGCGTCTGAACATTCTTGCAGGTCTTCATCACCGCATAACCAACGAAATGATTACCACAATGGCCATTGCCTGTGACATCGAGGTGGTTGACGGTGAGGTGGAGGAGCGTTACGATGCGCTGAGGACCTGTCTGCTGACGTTAGAAAAGTATGAATGCAACCGCCTTAGATAATGCAGTCTCTTTGCGGGAAAACAGATGCAGAAACGCAGAGTAGAAAGAGAGAGCAAAAAACAGATGAAATACAACCATATCGTTCCGGCTAAATTCCTGGAACGGCCTAACCGTTTCATCGCCTACGTGGAAATCGCCGGCAGGAAAGAGACAGTGCATGTGAAAAATACAGGCAGATGCCGGGAATTATTACAACCGGGCGCTTCCGTATATCTGGAGAAAAGCGACAATCCTGCCCGCAAGACACAATATGATTTGGTAGCTGTACAGAAAGGCGACTTACTCATCAATATGGATTCCCAGGCACCCAACAAAGTGGTTGAGGAATGGCTGCGTACAGGAGAACTGTTTCCTGATGTGGTGACTGTCAGGCCTGAGACTACATACGGCAATTCCAGATTCGACTTTTACGTAGAGACGTCATCGGAACGTATTTTTATAGAAGTAAAAGGTGTCACTCTGGAAGAGGACGGTGTGGTCCGATTCCCGGATGCGCCCTCTGAGCGGGCCGTAAAGCAGGTGGAAGAATTGGTGCAGGCCCACAGAGACGGTTATCAGGTCTATGTACTGTTCGTGATACAGATGGAAGAGGCCAGATTTTTCACACCCAACAAAGACACCCACCCGGCTTTTGCTCAGGCGCTTATAGAGGCTGCCGGACAAGGCGTAGAGGTATTGGCCTACAGCTGCAGCGTGACGCCTGACAGCCTGCAAATAAAGAGTCCGGTGCCCGTAAAGCTTGGAGAACCGGAAGCGTTTGTGACAAATAATGAGCCGGAAGGCAGGGAAAACTTTGAAAGAAATTTACATTCTCTTAAGAGAACCTTAAGGATTGGTGACCTGAAAGAGGTTCCCAATCCGCTTTTGGCGTGGTATGATAATAACAGACGTATTCTCCCCTGGAGGGAAGAGCCCACACCCTATCGCGTGTGGGTATCAGAAATCATGTTACAGCAGACCAGGGTGGAAGCTGTAAAACCTTATTTTGAACGATTTATGAAGAGCCTTCCTGACATCGAAGCTTTGGCAGGTGCCGGGGAAGAAGTGCTTTTAAAGCTTTGGGAAGGTCTTGGTTACTACAACCGGGTACGTAATCTCCAGAAAGCTGCCATTCAGATTATGGGAGACTACGGCGGTCATATGCCTGACACATATGAGGAACTTTTGAAGCTGAAAGGAATCGGCAGTTATACAGCGGGAGCAATTGCCTCCATAGCGTTTAATCGTCCGGTACCGGCAGTGGACGGCAATGTTTTGCGGGTGATTTCGAGAATCAGGACTGATGAGCGGCTAATCACGGATGCTAAAGTGAAAGCAGCCGTGGAAGAGGACTTAAAGCAGGTAATGCCAACAGACAGACCGGGCGACTTCAATCAGGCCATGATGGAAATCGGTGCCTGTGTCTGTATTCCTAACGGAGCGCCGCACTGCAGCGAATGCCCGCTGCAGGAAATCTGTAAAGCCCATGCAGAAGGTTGTGAGCAGGATTATCCGAAGAAAGCCGCCAAGAAGCAGCGCCGGATTGAAGAAAAGACGATTCTGGTCATCCGTGATGAAAATAAAGCAGCCTTAAAGAAACGTCAGGAAAAAGGGCTTTTGGCAGGAATGTACGAGTTTCCTTCTATGGAAGGATATAAGACGGCGGAGGAAGTGACTGCCTATCTGACAGCCAATGGCATCCGCACTTTGCGTATCCAGCCGTTAGAAGAAGCAAAGTATATTTTTACCCACAGAGAATGGCATATGAAAGGCTATATGGTCAGGGTAGATGAACTGGCACCTAAGGAACTTACAGAGGTAACGAAAGAATGGCTGTTCATTGAGCCTAAGCAGACCCAGGAGAAATATCCCGTACCTGCTGCCTTTGCAGCCTATACCAGATATCTCAATATCAAATTGGGTAACGAAAAGTATGAAAATCCGGAAAGGGGTTAGAAACCAATGAAACTTTTATCAATTGCAGTACCATGTTACAATTCAGAGGCATATATGAGGAAGTGCATCGACTCTCTGCTGGCAGGCGGAGAGGATGTGGAGATTCTGATCGTGGACGATGGTTCCACGAAAGACAGAACCGCTGAAATCGCCGATGAATACGAGGCACAGTATCCCACGATCATCAAAGCTATCCACAAAGAGAACGGCGGACACGGTTCCGCAGTCAATACCGGTATCGCCAATGCAAGCGGTCTTTATTTCAAAGTGGTAGACAGTGATGACTGGGTAAAAGAAGATGCGTATATGCAGATTCTTAATACTTTGAGAGAGCTTGCCGGAGGCGACAAGGTGCTGGACATGCTGATCAGCAACTACGTTTATGAAAAGGAAGGCGAGAAGCATAAGAAAGTCATTCAATATCATCATACCCTGCCCATAGGAGAGATGTTTACATGGGATGACTGCCGTCATTTCATGAAAGGTCATTATATCCTGATGCATTCTGTGATTTTCCGCACCAAACTGCTGAAAGATTGTGGAATCAAGCTGCCAGAGCACACCTTTTATGTGGATAACATCTATGTATTTGAGCCGCTGCTTCATGTTAAGAACATGTATTACCTTGATGTCAACTTCTACCGCTATTACATAGGCAGACAGGACCAGTCTGTAAACGAAAGAATCATGATATCCCGGATCGACCAGCAGATTAAGGTCAATAAGATCATGATTGATTATTTTGTGGAACACAAGCTTGAAATGATGAGGAACAAGCGACTTTATCAGTATATGCGTAATTACCTGGAAATCATCACAACTGTATCATCGGTACTTCTGATTCGTTCCGGCACAGAGGAGCATCTGGAGAAAAAGAAGGAACTGTGGCAATATCTGAAAGATAAGGATCACAGCATTTACCGCTGGATGAGAAAGGGACTTCTGGGAAGTGTCATGAATCTGCCGGGCAAAGGCGGCCGGAAGATTTCTGTGGTAGGTTACCACCTGGCCCAGAGGATATTCAAATTTAATTAGTTTTTTGAGAATTCTCTAAACAAGGGCGACAGCACCCACGTGATCGCAATCACACAGGTGCTGTCGCTCTTAAAATTACTAAATTACTTATACTTAAAATCAATCGGACTGTTAATCAATGTTGCTGCCTGAAATTCGTGTACGTGCCCATCTTCTTCTTCCGTGAAGTCTTTGATGAAGTGAACATGCTTACCATTACCTACTTCAATGGCGCCGCCTGTCTTACCGTAGAATTCATGAAAATGCTCATCGGTAAAATCAGTGTGGAATTTCACTTCATGGAAATGATCGTATTTGTCTTTTGTATAGATTGCTTCACCGGTTACTGTGCAGAAACGATGATTATGGCAATCGTCATCACCTTCATTGAAAATTCTGGTGCTGCCGGTCAATTCGTGAACGTGTTTTTGTTTTTCGCAATCGCAATCGTTTTGGTTGTAATACATAAGGTTTAAATCTCCTTTTTTCTTTTAGTATATGACAAAAAAAGAAGATTTGTGACACATTGGTGATCTATTGCAAAGAGGTGGGAATAAAATCATGAAAAAAGAAGGTCAGGAAGTTTGAATGGCTCCCTGACCTTCTTTGATTCACCCGAGCTGGGGCGCAGATTTCTTCTTTTCTTTTGAAGTCTGCCTGAAAGCAGCAACTACATCATAGCGATATACCAGACCGTACATGACGAACCCCATGATAAAAGCCGTCAATACGTCGAACATGGAATGCTGCTTTAAGAACATGGTAGACAAAATAATGGAAACTGCCAGTACAAAAGAGCCTCTCTGAATCCATTTCCTGTCAGTCAGCTTCTGACACTTCATAATAGCAATATGAGCACCAAGTGAGTTGTACACGTGGATGCTGGGCCAAAGGTTGGTCGGAGTGTCGGTACGGTAAAGTCCCTCCACCATCCTGGCAAAAATGTTATCCCGTGGCATGGTAAATGGCCTTAAATGCTGACCATTGGGCCACAGCGTGGATACAATCAGAAAGACAGTCATTCCGGTAAAGAGGAATGCACATGCACGATAATATTCCTTCTTATCAGTAAACATCAGATATATCACAGTACCGGCTACATACAGGAACCAAAGGTAATACGGAATGATGAATACCTCGCAGAAAGGAATGTAATCATCAACTGCCATGTGAATCACATCATAGTGCCTGGTCACTGTCTGCTCCAGGTAAAAGAACCATATCAGATATATAAGCAGATACCCCAAAGCAAGGAATCCATGCTTATATTCCGAAACATAAACTTTCAACTTTTTCTTCATAATCATTCTCCCACTTGAACGATACACATTATTTTCCTACTTTTGTAAACAATGTATAGTATAATCCAAAATCAGGATTTTGCAAGAGTCTTTTTGAAAGCTTAAACATTCTTAAGAAAATCTTTAGTAACAGTTGCTTTAGTATATGATATTCAGTGCATCTTTGTAGCATTCCACAGTAAATTCGTCGGTTTTCCTTGTGACTTCCCCGTCAGTATGTATCCATAGTGGCTGGGATACAGTGATATGAATCCTGGATGCACGGTAAGGCGTGACTCCTTTGAACATATAGTGTTTTCCTTTAAAAGCAGTAGGCAGCGCAAGCAGGACTACAAGTTTAGGAACATCTCCTACAACGCAGAGATTCATAATACCGTCATTATCGTCAGCGTCCGGACAGAACATAAAGCCGCCGCCTTGGAAGCGATGATTCATGCAGGCGGTCAAAAGCAGCTGCTGTATGTGAATGGGAGCTTCATCATCCAACTGAATATCACAAGATGCCTTACGTGCAGTAATCAACTGTTTTAAGGCAATACCCAGATAAGTCAGTTTACCGAGACCGATTTTATTGCAAAATGCTTTAATCTTAGAATGCATGGATTCCTCACAGACAGCTGCATCAAAGCCGATGCCGCAGCTTACCGCAAAACGTCTTGTTTCTCCATCAGGATAAGAAATAGTGCTCATATCCATGGTATGAACAGCGCCGGAGTGGAGAATACGGTCAAGGGCTGCCACGGGGTCTTTTGGAATCTTTAAATCTCTGGCAAGGTCGTTGCTGGAACCGGTGGGGATGTAACCCAGAACGATTTTGGATGGCACAGTGAGTCCCTGCAAAGCTTCGTTGACGGTTCCGTCTCCGCCCAGGATGATCAGCGTCTGCTGTTCATGACTGAATTCTTTCTCCAGTTTAGTACTGATTTCTTTTGCCAGTCTGGCCACATCTCCTGATTTTTCGGAAAAATAAGAGCGATATGCAACCCCTTCTTTGTGTAAAGCCGGCTCAACGATTTCTTTCCACAGCTTCAGTCCTTTGCCGGAACGGGAAGCAGGGTTGATTATAATATGGTACATAATGACACCTCGTTCTTTTCTGGTAGAGCCGTAAATTCGACAGAATCAGACTCTTTTGCCCATTGTACCACATTTTTTGAGAATCGCATATCCTGTTCTTACAGGAAATTTGCGGAAGCAAAACAAATATTACATATTTTTGCTTGCTTTCCTGAAATTCTATGATATAATCAATTTCAAAGTTTACCGCACTAAAGTGCTGGGACTTAAATCAGCTAAAACAAGTAAATAAGGAGGACATTATGTATTCTTTGGATGAAGTAAGAAATGTAGATCCGGAAATCGCTCAGGCCATCGTAGATGAGCAGGAGAGACAGAACAGCCATATCGAGCTGATCGCGTCTGAAAACTGGGTGAGTAAGGCAGTCATGGCTGCCATGGGAAGCCCCCTGACCAATAAATATGCAGAAGGATATCCCGGAAAGAGATATTACGGCGGATGCCAGTGCGTAGATGTAGTGGAGAATCTTGCTATTGAAAGAGCAAAAGAGTTGTTTGGCTGCGATTATGCCAATGTACAGCCGCATTCAGGCGCCCAGGCCAATATGGCGGTGCAGTTTGCCGTATGTAAGCCCGGTGACACCATCATGGGTATGAACCTGGATCACGGCGGACATCTGACACACGGAAGCCCGGTTAATATGTCCGGAAAATACTTCCACATTGTACCTTACGGTGTCAATGACGAAGGTTTTATTGATTATGATAAACTGCGTGAAATCGCACTGGAAGCTAAGCCTAAGATGATCATTGCAGGTGCTTCCGCTTATGCCCGCACCATCGACTTTAAGAAATTCCGCGAAGTAGCAGATGAAGTAGGAGCAGTACTTATGGTAGATATGGCTCACATCGCCGGACTGGTGGCAGCAGGTCTTCATCCAAGCCCCATTCCTTATGCCGATGTAGTGACCACCACCACCCACAAGACCCTTCGCGGTCCCAGAGGCGGTCTGATCCTCTGCAACAAAGAAGCAGCGGAGAAGTATAACTTCAACAAAGCTATCTTCCCAGGCATACAGGGCGGTCCTCTGATGCATGTCATTGCAGCCAAAGCAGTCTGCTTCAAGGAAGCATTGAGCGATGACTTCAAGACCTATCAGCAGGGCATCGTAGACAACGCGCAGGCTCTCTGCAAAGGCCTGATTTCGAGAGGCATCAAGATCGTATCCGGCGGTACCGACAACCACCTGATGCTGGTAGACCTGACCAATTTCAGCCTTACCGGTAAAAATGTGGAGAAGCTTTTAGATGCTGCCCACATTACCTGTAATAAGAACACTATACCCAACGATCCTCAGTCTCCTTTCGTGACAAGCGGTATCCGTCTCGGAACGCCTGCTGTTACCTCCAGAGGCATGAACACTGAGGACATGGACCAGATTGCAGAAGCCATCGCCCTTGTCATCAAAGGCGGCGAAGAGGCAATTCCTCAGGCAAGAGCAATTGTTCAGAAGCTTACGGATAAGTATCCGCTGATTTAGCCGAATCAAGTAAGTCCCCCCGCTTATTTGTTGAATTGTCCCGAAGCATGACATTGGCTTCATCAGGAGAGGATCGGGTGGATACCCGTTGGGGGAAAAGAACACCTTTTATCATTGCGGGAACATTAAGTCAGGGAAATGCGATCATAAACGTTATGGGTGCTTTAGGGGCAATGTTTTCTCTGATTATGATACAGGTTCTCGTAGAACATGAAGAAACACCCGATTATACGCTGCTTTTCACAAGTGTTGCAGTATTGATGCTTGCAGGACTTATTATTCTGGTATGTACAATAAAAGAAAAGAAACTGGCTAAGGAAATCGCAGAAGCGTATCCGGATGATATGTCATAGGAAGAAACGCAGATGCAGGGAACGCTTTCACCGGCGGTGCGAAAAAGTCTGATATTTGCCCTTATGACGCTGTTTTTCTATTATATGGCCTATAATGGTGTGACCACAGCGTTTTCAAGATATGCGCAGGAGGTCTGGGGGCTTACCGGCGGAGATTTTGCGTTGGCTCTGATGGTTGTTGCGGTGACCGCCTTTGTCAGTTACATACCACTAGGCGTTCTTGCGGCAAAGATCGGCAGGAAAAAGACGATCGGAATGGGTCTTGTGATGATGCTGGTGTCCTTCATTGTGATTACTTTTTTCTCGAAGTATCACGGATACATAAATCTTTGGTTTATTATTGTCGGCATCGGCGGTTCTGCTGTGGGAGTGAATATTTTCCCTGTAATTGTTGATATGTGTTCGAATCGTGAGCTTGGGAAATACACAGGCTTATATTATACTTTTTCCATGGCGGCACAGATCATTACGCCCATTGCATCAGGCTTTTTGCTTGAGCACGTGTCCTACCGCACATTGTTTCCGTATGCTGCAGTGTTCACGTCACTGGGAATCGTAACATTGCTTAAGGTTAATCATGGAGATTCCAGACCGGAGCGGAGAGAGAATATATTACAATATTTGGATAATTAGAAAATTCTGCTTCCGAGCTGCAACTCGTGCCAAAGAAAAGAGCGATGACGGGCTAAATTCCGCCATCGCTCTTTCCGGCATTTATAGTGATGTTATTATAGTTCCCGAATAAAAGCAAGCAGGTCATCAAAATCCCCATGAGGATACACAGAAATATCCTTGTCCTCCTTATTAATCAGACAATCGGTAAGCAGAAACACACTCATCCCCAATTCCCCGGTGATCATGTCCTCTGAAACATCATTCCCCACCATCAGACACTCTTCCGGTTCCAGCCCCAGCATCTTCAAAATATCACTATAATAATCAAGATTCGGCTTACAATGACAGGAATTATCATAAGTAGTATAAAACTCAAAGTCCTCCGGCACAAGCCCGGCCCAGCTAATCCTCTGTGCGGTAGCTTCCTTCGGAAACAACGGATTCGTAGCCAACCCCACTCGAAGCCCTTTCTCTTTAGCAACCTTCACAACTTCCGCCGCCTTCGGTGTATACCCGCAGACCTCTCTCACCCCTCTAAACTCGTCCCTGTAAAACGCATCAAACAAAGGAATATCCTCATACACCTTCTCCCCCATAATCCCCGCAAACGTCTTCCAAAACACCGCTTCATTTGTCGCAGCCCCATCATTCTTCACCATAGCCCTGGTTCCCATCCAGATAGCATTCACCAGCTTCTCCCCATCATACCCAAATGGAATCAGCTTCTTCGCTAACAACCCAAAATAACTCTTCGTAAACACATCCTGATCCATCGGCAGCAAAGTCCCATCCAAATCAAACAACACACACTTTAAACTCATAAGCCTTCATCCTTTCCAGTCTTAAATATTACCATTTTCTAACAGCTCTTACATCATAACATAAATTATCATTTTGTGACAAGCAACATCTGCTTCATCGTATAATACGTTCAGAGACATTTTGGACATATACACGCTTTTGGCGTTGTTATGCCCAAAATTGATTTACCGAACAGTAACAGCTGAACTGTTCCCCGCAAAAATAAATTTCATTCCCCTCTTGCAATCCCTCACCGAGTGTGCTAAAATATCCCTCATCGGCAAACAAGTGTCCGTGATGGAAGAACATTGTGTAAAATACACAAACAAATCGGACAATAATTCAAAAAAGGAAGCAGGATATACTATATGGGAGAATCAGCCAAGTATTATGTAGTCCGGCGTAAGGCTGTGCCGGAGGTCCTTTTGAAGGTGGTAGAGGTGAAACGGCTTCTGGAATCGGAGAGAGTAACAACGGTTCAGGAGGCAGTAGATATCGTAGGTATCAGCCGCAGTTCCTTCTATAAGTATAAAGACGATATTTTTCAGTTCCACGATAATGCACCGGGTACGACCATTACTCTGACATTTGACATGGACGATGAACCAGGACTTTTATCGGATGTCCTGAAAACAATTGCGGAATATCAGGCGAATATCCTGACGATTCACCAGAGTATTCCGATTAACGGAATTGCATCCTTAAGCCTGAGTGTCCAGATTCTGCAGAACACCGGAGACATCTCCAAGATGATCGAGCAGATGGAAGACCAGAAAGGTGTACATCACGTCAAGATATTGGCAAAAGAATAATAACACGTAATCATACCGGACGGCAAGCCCGAAAATCAGCGAAAGAACGAGGAGAGACATTATGATCAAGGTAGCAGTTTTAGGATACGGCACTGTAGGAAGCGGTGTAGTAGAAGTCATCGAGAAGAATAAGGAACTGATCAATAAGAGATCCGCAGCAGAGCTGGAAGTAAAGTACATATTGGATCTGCGTGATTTCCCGGGAGATCCTTACGAAAGCAAATTAGTCCATGATGTAAATATCATCATGGAAGATGAGGAAATATCTATCGTATGTGAGACCATGGGAGGTGTTGGAGCAGCTTACAAGTTTACCAAAATGGCTTTGGAGAGCGGTAAGAGCGTATGTACCTCTAATAAGGAACTGGTAGCGAAATACGGTCCCGAACTGCTTCAGATTGCAAAAGCACACAGCTGCAACTATTTGTTCGAAGCCAGTGTAGGCGGCGGTATCCCTATTATCCGTCCCATAAATACCGCGCTGACAGCAGAAAAGATAGAAGCCATTACCGGTATCTTAAACGGTACCACCAACTACATCTTAAGCAAGATGGAAAAAGAAGGTGCAGATTTCGAAGACGTGCTGAAGGAAGCTCAGGAAAAAGGCTATGCAGAGCGTAACCCTGAGGCAGATGTGGAAGGTCATGATGCCTGTCGTAAGATTGCCATCCTTTCCTCTCTGATGTTAGGAAAGACAGTAGATTCCGAGAAGATTTATACAGAAGGAATTACCAAGATTACCGCAGCTGATTTTGTATATGCCAAAGCTATGGGACGTTCCATCAAGCTGTTTGGTATGAGCCGCAATACAGAGAATGAGACATGGGCGATGGTATCACCCTTTATGATCAGTAATGAGAATCCTCTTTATATGGTAAGCGGCGTATTTAATGCAATCTGCGTAAGAGGCAACATGCTGGGCGACTCCATGTATTATGGAAGAGGTGCAGGAAAGCTTCCTACTGCCAGTGCAGTAGTTGGTGACGTAGTGGACTGTGCAAGAAATCAGGGTAAGACGCTTCCCTGCCTCTGGGATGCAGAAGAAGCGGTGCTTTCCGATATCGGTGAAGTAGAGAGAAGCTTCTTTATAAGAGTAAAAGCTGACGCTCTTGATGATGTGAAAGCTGCTTTCCCCGGTGGAGAGGTAATTGCAGTAGATGGCAGAGCTGAGGATAAGGGCTATGTGACAGTAGCACTGAAGGAGAAAGAATTTGCGGCAAAATGTGAAGCTTTGGGTGATGCTGTTCTGAACAGAATCCGCATGGGTGAGTAATCAGATTCTGATCATCAATTATAATATAAAGGCAGGAAAAGAAAATGAAATATATCGTAGTGCTGGGAGACGGCATGGCTGATGAGCCAATTGAAGCGCTGGGAGGAAAGACACCTCTTGCTTATGCAAAAACTCCTAATATGGACCGCCTGAGTAAGCTGTCCGAAATCGGCATGGTGCACACTATTCCGGATGGCATGAAGCCCGGTTCTGATACCGCTAATCTGTCCGTTTTGGGATATGACCCGGTAAAATATTATTCCGGACGTTCTCCTCTGGAAGCGCTGAGCATCGGCGTTCCTATGCTAGATACAGACATTGCTCTGCGTTGTAATATTGTAACGATTTCCGAAGATGATGTGCCTTTTGAAGAGAAGACCATCATTGATCACAGCTCCTCCGAAATCAGTACTGAGGACTGTGGTATTTTGCTGAAAGAAGTGGCAAAGGAACTTGCAAATGAGACCTACCAGTTCTATGTAGGTACCAGTTACCGCCACTGTCTTATCTGGAATCATGGACAGGTGGTAGATCTGACACAGCCCCATGATGTGCTGGGACAGGTAATCGGCAAGTATTTGCCTCAGGATGAAGCGCTTCGCAGAATGATGAAGAGAAGCTACGAGATTCTGGTAAATCATCCCATCAACATCGAGCGTAAGAAACAGGGATTGAATCCCGCTAACTGCTGCTGGTTCTGGGGAGCAGGTACCAAGCCTATGCTTTCCTCTTTTGAAGAGAAGACCGGCAAAAAGGGCATGATGGTATCAGCCGTAGATTTATTAAAAGGTATTGCTGTCGGTGCAGGAATGGGCGTAGCTCTGGTGGAAGGCGCCAATGGCGGACTCCATACCAACTATGCAGGTAAAGTAGAAGCAGCTGTGAAGTCCGTGACTCAGGACGGTTATGATTTCGCTTATATTCATGTGGAAGCTCCTGATGAAATGGGACATCAGGGAAGCGTAGAGCGTAAGGTACAGGCGGTGGAATACCTGGATACTCAGGTGATTGGACCTGTAGTAGAGAACATGGAGGCGGCAGGAGAAGATTTCAGATTGCTGGTACTTCCGGATCACCCTACCCCCATCCGTGTCAGAACCCACACTTCAGACGAGGTACCATACATGTTGTACGACAGTACAGCTCACCGGAATCATACCTGGGATTATACAGAAGCTGACGGACGTGCCAGCGGTAACCGTGTGGCAGTAGGCCATAAGTTGATTGATTATTTTCTTCAGATAAAAGAATAAAACTAAGAGGAGTTGAAAAGATGTCTAAAAAAGTAGTGAAGTTTGGTGGAAGTTCCCTTGCAAGCGCAGAGCAGTTTGAAAAGGTGGGAAATATTATCCGTTCCGATGCAGAGAGAAGATTTGTAGTTCCCTCCGCTCCCGGAAAGAGATTTTCCAACGATACCAAGGTAACAGATATGCTCTATGGCTGCTATGCCCTGGCAGAAGCAGGAGAGGATTTTAAGAAAGAACTGGATGCAATCAAGGCAAGGTACCAGGAAATCATCGATGGACTGAAACTGGATCTGTCCCTTGATGAAGAATTCGCAGTGATCGAAAAGAATTTTCAGGAAAAAGCAGGCAGCAACTATGCAGCTTCCAGAGGTGAATACTTGAACGGTATCATCATGGCCAACTATCTGGGCTTTGAATTTGTAGATGCAGCGGAAGTAGTATTTTTCTTTGATAACGGGGAATTCAATGCTGAGAAAACCAATAAGATCCTGTCCGCAAGACTGGCAAAATGTGAGAATGCAGTTGTTCCCGGTTTCTACGGCGCACTGGATGACGGTACTGTAAAGACTTTCTCAAGAGGCGGTTCCGACATCACCGGTTCCATCGTAGCAAAGGCTGTGAAAGCTGACGTATATGAGAACTGGACCGATGTATCAGGCTTCTTAATTGCAGACCCCCGCATCATCAAGAACCCTGAAAGCATCGAGACCATTACCTACAGAGAGCTTCGTGAGCTGGCTTACATGGGTGCAACCGTCCTTCATGAGGACGCTATCTTCCCGGTTCGCCAGGAAGGCATTCCTATCAACATCCGCAACACCAATGCTCCCGAAGATGAAGGTACCTGGATTGTAGGAAGCACCTGCCAGAAGTCTAAATATGTCATTACCGGTATCGCCGGAAAGAAAGGCTTCTGCTCCATCAACATTGAAAAAGACATGATGAACTCCGAGATCGGTTTTGGAAGAAAAGTTCTTCAGGCATTTGAAGAGAACGGCATCTCCTTCGAGCATGTTCCTTCGGGCATTGACACACTGACTGTATTTGTACATCAGGACGAGTTCATGCACAAGGAACAGAAGGTAGTAGCCGGCATTCACAGACTGGCTGATCCTGATATGATCGATATCGAGTCCGACCTGGCACTGATTGCAGTTGTAGGCCGCGGTATGAAGTCTACCAGAGGTACTGCAGGCAGAATTTTCTCTGCACTGGCTCACAGCAATATCAACGTCAAGATGATCGATCAGGGATCTTCTGAGCTGAATATCATCATTGGTGTGGCAAATGAAGACTTTGAGACGGCGATTAAAGCTATTTATGATATCTTTGTGGTGACGAAGCTGTAAGGATATTTTAAAAATCATAGTAAAAAGCAGGAGGGCTATCAATGTGATATGCCCTCCTGACTTTTATTAGATAGGCGAAATACATGCTGTGCATATTCACTGGGTGTAACACCGGTTTTCTTCTTGAAGATTCTTGAAAAATACGCAGGATCATCATATCCTAACCGCACAGCAATTTCAGAAACCGTCATGTCTCCGCTTCGAAGTAAAGCCTTTGCTTGGCGTACAATATTCTGCATTCTATACTCGCTGGGACTGATTCCGGAATACTGCTTGAACAGGCGCCGGAAACAGGATTCATTAACATGACACATTTTTGCAATTTCCTCTATAGAGAGTTTGTGAGAAGTGTCATTTTCCAAATAGAGTATTCCTTTTGCAATATGCATATATGACTTGGAGTAAATTATCTCGTGATGATAGTAGCGGCTTATCTCATAAAGTATTGAATAGACCTTTGACTTCATCAAACTGTGAGAGTAGAATGGTGAGATAAAAATGCTCGCCAGCTCATCAAAAATATCAGGGCAGTTCTGAATGTAGATATTTTTTACCAGAGAGACTTGCTCTGTGGCAGAAAAAGCATATCCATCATTGTCTATCAGTTCAAATTCCAGCAGCTGTGCATGGACAGAAGACTCCTTACAGTTATGAAAGTTTGCGGTATACTGGGAGCCTTGTGGAAGATACACCAATGATCCCTGTTTTGCATAAAGTTGTTTATCCTCACCAATGTCATATGTGACAGAACAGTTCCGACAGTAGAACAGGGCACTTGTTTTCCTGGGAACTGACATACGGAAGGATTGGCGATTTCTCCAGTTCTGATTCATTGCAAACAGTTGTTTTGCTGTATAATCCATTTGATACATGTCACGAAAGCTTATTATTTTCATGTATTTTCTCCTGGTGTATATATGATCATTACGATTGTTGAAAGAGTGCCTCAATTTCAAAATATTGGAAAACGCAAATTTCGGAAACTAATATAAAATATTATAGCATATCCCTTTTATTACAGCAATTGTTAAAAATATAATTAAATGAGCGATTAGTCCTTTTTTGAGAGCGATATGTCCATTGTAGTATATACCATAGTAGTGATATACTACAGCTATCAAAAAAAGGAGGATTGAGATGAGTAAGATAAAAGTTACAGTATGGAATGAATTTATTCATGAGAAAAGTGGCGAAGTTGCAGAAATATATCCGGATGGTATCCATGGTGCTATTGCACAGATGTTAGGTAAATACGATGAATTTGAGATCAGGACGGCTACATTGGATATGGAGGAGCATGGACTGAGTCAAGAACTCCTGGATGATACAGATGTATTAATTTGGTGGGGACACATAGGCCATCATATTGTTACGGATGAAGAAACACAGAGAGTTGTGCAGAGAGTGTGGGATGGAATGGGGCTGATTGTTTTACATTCAGGTCACTTGTCCAAGCCTTTTGTAAAGCTGATGGGGACTGTCTGTAGAAGCAAGTGGCGTGAAAACGATGAAAAAGAAAGGATTTGGGTTATTGAGCCGGGACATCCGATTGCAGCAAATCTGCCGGAGTATATTGAACTGGAGAAGGAAGAGACCTATGGAGAACGATTTGAAATACCGACACCTGATGAACTGGTGTTTATCAGCTGGTTCTCTGGCGGAGAAGTGTTTAGAAGTGGATGCTGTTACAAACGTGGATTGGGAAAAATATTTTACTTCCGTCCCGGTCATGAAGCTTTTCCTACATTCTACAGAGAGGATATTACGCTGGTGTTGAAAAATGCGGTAAACTGGGCAAAACCATCTAATGGTCCAAAACCTACTTTGGGACATTGTGATCCAATTGAAAAGGTGGCAGATAAGTTTGAGGGACTGGATGACAGTATTAGAAAACACGAAAATCTTCATGAGCTGATAGATAAAAAGCAGGAGGAGTTGATTTGATGAAGAGTTACGTAAATGTAGGCATCATTGGTGTGGGCGGCAATGCAAGGCTGGCACATGTCAATGCGCTTAAGAATGTAAAAGAGGCGAATATAGTTGCTATATGTGATATTAATGAAGAGATTCTGAATATCGTAGGTGATGAATTGGGTATCCCACAGGAAAAAAGATACATAAATTATGAGGATCTGATTTGCGATACAGATGTGGAAGCTGTGGAGGTGTGTACCCCTAATTATCTCCATGTGCCCATGGCAGTGGCTGCTCTGAAGGCGGGTAAGCATGTAAATGTGGAAAAGCCTGTGTCTACAGATTATGCGTCAACAGCTCCGCTGCAAGAGGTGTTGTCGGAGATAGATCCTGAAAAACAGGTAGCTATGACATGCTTTTCCTATCGCTTCTCTTCAGCAGTCAGATATGCAAAATGGATTCTTGATAAAGGAATGCTGGGAGACATAGTGAATGTAAAGGTAGAGTACCTGAAAGATAGTGCCTTTATGAAAGGAAGAAAGTTGGAGTGGCGTTTTATCAAGGAGCTTGGAGGTACGGGCGTATTGGGTGACCTTGGTGCTCATCTGGTGGATATGACTCGGTTGCTTGTGGGGGAATTTACGTCTGTCGCAGCACACACTGAGATTATTGTGAAAGAACGTATGAAAATGGATGGCAGTGGCATGGGAAAAGTGGAAACAGATGATTTCTGTAGCTTTATTGCACGCATGGATAATGGAGCAGTAGCGGATTTCACGATTTCAAGGTGCGCAATCGGAGAGCATAATACTATTCGTTATGATATTTATGGAACAAAGGGATTGCTTTCTTTTGACCTAAATCATTGGGATAGTCTGAAAGTTTGTGTAGGTGAGATTGATGTGAATGCTAAGGGGATGCATACGGTAACGGCGCCGGCAGAATTCAAAGCACTTCAGGAACAGACTTTTATTGATGCGATTCTTGGAAAGAAGAATGAGCATTTTCCAAGCTTGTACGATGCGATTGAATGTCAGAAGATATTGAGCGCAATACAGGAAGCAGATGAGAAGAAGATTTGGGTTGCGATTTGATAACGGTCCCGGATGACTATCGGAACAGAAGTAAGGTTGACAGAGGAGGATAAATGTGAAACCGAAAACAAAATTAGGACGGCGCAGTGAGTTGGCTAATAACCTCTGGCGACACAGGGGGTTGGTTCCCTTTGTGATCCCGGGATTGATTCTTGTTATTATGTTTGAATACATACCTATGTATGGCCAGATACTGGCGTTTAAACGCTTTGATTTCAGATTAGGAATTACTGATAGTCCTTGGGTGGGATTGGATAATTTTAAGTTTTTATTCCAGAATTCGACAATTGCCTGGCGTATGATTCGTAATACAGTGGGATATTATTTCTTGTTTACGGCTGTAGGGTTGGTATGTAATATAACCCTTGCGATTGCATTATATGAATGTGTCAGCCGCCGTTTTGTCAAGGTCAGTCAGACAATTATGATTATGCCTACATTCATTTCCTATATTGCGGTAGCTATGATTTTAAGAGGTCTAATTGGGGGAAATGGATTGATTACGAATCTGATTGAATTTGTGACCGGGGAAAATATCATGTTCTACACGCAAGCAAAATATTGGCCGTTAATATTGACGTTAGTAAATGTGTGGAAAGGTACAGGATATGGCTCGATACTTTATTTGGCGTACCTGACTGGTATGGATCAAGAACTCTTTGAGGCAGCAGCAATAGACGGTGCAACAAAATGGCAGAGGATTAAGTATATTACAATACCATTGCTGTCTAATATTGTAGCAATCAGGTTACTGATGGGGCTGGGAGGTATTATGAACTCTAATACAGGTTTATTCTATCAGGTAACAGGCAATATTGGTTTGTTGTATTCGACAACTCAAACAATAGATGCGTATGTACTAAATGCTATGATGAATAGTAGTAATTTCGGTGCTACAGCAGCTGTTACCTTGTTTCAGAATGCTATAGGTACCTTTATGCTGATAGTAGTGAATCTGGTTGTCAAGAAGATATCACCGGAACATTCAATATTCTGACAGTTGGGAGAACGTAAGTATGAGTACAGAAAATAAAAAGATTAATATAAATCAGGTTATATTAATGATTGCTTTATCGATTTTTACACTTGTCTGCGTATTGCCGGTTTTATTGGTGGTGATAGTATCTTTTTCAACGGAAGCGAGTATTACGGAAAAAGGATTCAGTTTCTTTCCTACAGGATGGACACTTGACGGTTATAAATATCTGCTTACGTTTAAGGATTCTTTGATAACCGGTTATATGGTTACCATTTTTGAGACGGTTTTTGGAACATTGCTTTCATTGCTGGTGACGAGTATGTATTCTTTTGCACTTGCCCGGCGCAGTTGGAGAGCAAGAGGTTTTTTGACGGGAATTTTGATTACTTGTATGTTATTTAACGGCGGTGCAGTGGCAACTTACATAATTAACACGAATGTATATCAGTTTAGAAATAATTTACTGGTACTTATCATACCGGGAGGATTGAGTGTTGGGAATGTTATAATCATGAGAACTTTCATTAACTCCAACATACCGGAAGCTTTGATTGATGCTGCTAAGATTGATGGTGCTTCAGAGGGATATCTGTATTGGAGGGTGACAATACCTCTGATGAAGCCTTGTCTTGCGTCCATTGGTTTTATGGGAGCAGTGGGGCACTGGAATCAATGGTATACGTCAATGTTATATTTTGACGATCCGAAATTGACATCGCTGCAGTTGCTTTTAGTTCGCATTGAAAAGGATTTGGAATATCTAAAGTCAAATCTGGCAACGTTGACAGCTGAAGAATCGCAAATGCTTCTTGAGATGCCAAGCGATTCAGTACGAATGGCTATCCTGTTGGCAACATTGGGACCTATGCTTGTAATATATCCTTTTTTCCAAAAATATTTCACAAAGGGTATGACCATGGGAGCCGTGAAAGGTTGATTGCGCCATGAAAGCGCGCACAGTCTGATGTATATAACTCTTAAAGGGTTTATATAAATATTAAATGTAGGAGGTTTTCATTATGAAAATGAAAAACGTATTGGGAGTACTGCTTTCTGTAGTTATGATCACAGGTTTATTGACTGGTTGTGGTGATTCGCAGACAGTTGAGAGTACTTCACAGGAACAGAAGAGTAGTTCCCAGGTAGAAACACAGAGTAGCGCTTCATCGGAAGAAGTGCAGGATGAAGTAAAGGAACCGGCACACATCGTAGTTGCTATGTATAACCCGGCAGTGCTCCCTTTGAATGACCAGATGGAAGAATATATCAACAATCTGGATTGTATGAAGGAAGCGAATCTGACAGTAGATATCATCAGTTTTACTTACAATGATTACTATCAGAAGATTGAATTGGGATTGGCTGCAGGAGATCAATACGATCTGGTTTATGCACCACAAACGTATTATACATTGTATTCATCAAATGGTGTACTTGCTGATATCTCTGAATTGTTGACTACAAAGTATACTACTTTGTATGATATGATTCCTGATGTATTCTGGAATGGTCTGACAATAGACGGCAAAATCTATGGTGTGCCTACATTGAAAGAATATGCTGCACAGTGGGGAATCATTGTGTCAAATAAGCTGTTGGAAGATACCGGAATCAAAGCAGAGGATATTACAGATTGGAAGAGCGCATATGATCTTTTAGTTGCAGCAGGTGCTAATGGACGTAATGGTTTGCATTTAAACTCTACCAGCGATTATTCTCAGTTGTTCATGTATGACAAATATGTGTCAATTTCAGGTGCTGCGGCAGTGGAAATTGGTAACGAATCAGCTGGTGTTGTAAATAAATTTGAATCAGACTACTACAAGGAAATGGTTTATTATCAACGTGAGCTTTACGAAGCCGGTGCAATACATCCGGAAGTAATGGAAAACGTTACTTTTGACCAGGAAACAGAGAAATTATATGGTGCACGTCCTATTTCCTATACTCCATTCGCAGAAGCAGGTATTCTGAATGGTGAAGCTACTTATATTCCTATGACGAGCATAAGAACGGATACATCTGTTACAAGAGGTTCTATATGGGGTGTAACCAATAGATGTGAGAATAAGGACGCAGCAGTTGCATTTTTGGAACTTTGGAACACGGTTCCTGAGATTAAGAATACATTTGCCTATGGGCTGGAAGGTATTTCTTATAATTTGGTCGATGGAAAGGTTAAGCGTACGGATGATTACAGGAACTGGTGGAGAGCACAGAATTGGCAGACGGGAAATATGTTCATTTCTTATTTAGAAACATCTGAGCCTGACGGCAAGTATGAAGCATATGAGGAATGGTGTGCACAGACAACAGCTTCAGCTATTCTCGGTTTTAGCTTTGATGCAACTAATGTTAGTGCACAAGTTGCTGCCTGCAATGCAGTAATCAAGGAGTATTCACCTGCTCTGTTCATAGGTGTCATTGAAAAGGATCAAATCGAGAGTTATCTGGCTACCTTCAATGAACAGTTATACGCATCAGGACTTCAGGATATCATTGATGAAATGAATGCACAGTTGGATGTTTGGTTTGCAAATCAAAAATAATATTATATAATAGTGAAGCAGTGTGTTTAGTAGAAGTGTCGTCGGAAAACTGAAAATGGTTGGAAGACGGCACTTCCTTAATAATTTCTGACTGGAGGAAAGACATGAGACACAATCAATTGGAATTCTTTAATGCAGCAGAGGTGGAGGAAAGTCGCTGCGGTGTAAGAATGTATCGTTTTCCACGTGCTGTATGTGACGCAATGGGAGCAACACTTAAAGACGGTGAAAATAAATTCGGACGTTATGTATCACAGACGACCACAGGGTGTGAAATCCGTTTTGTGACGGATGGCGATAGGGCACGTATTGCATTGACTTCTCTGGATTATAACGGCTATGTGCAGGTATTCTGTGGGGACTTTGCTTACTATGAAGGATATACCTACCAGTTCCCGGTACAAAGGGATCGGGTAACCATAATCGAACTGAAGCGTCCGAAACTTTTGGATACAATGAATCCTGCTCTGCAACAGGTTTCTTTCGCCCCACAGGTCTGGAGGATTATGAGTGGGATTAATATGACGCTTGCCATGGTAGATTTCGAAGGCTTTGGTTTCAATGTCAGACCTCCCAAACCGGAAGAAGTACCTGCGAAGACATTACTCTGCTATGGTACATCGTTGACATTTGGTGCCTGTGCCAATGCTCATGGGATTGCATATGTGCAGCTTTTGGGAAGGCTCCTGGGCTGTAATATAATGAATAAGGCTATGGGCGGCTCATGTATGAATGAACCAGGTGTGGCAGATTACTTTGCATCAGGTCAGGAACATTTTAATAGTGTTTTACTGGAGAATGGCGTTAATATGAGTGGCAGTGGAGATCTTTATCGAGAGAGGACATCATATCTGCTGAAAAAGCTGACGAAAGCATATCCTAATATGCCAATATACTGTGTGACTGCTTATCCTAATCAATTCAATATAGTTGGTGATTGTCCGGTTCCATGTCTGAAAGATACAAATAATCCGGAAGCACGCTATCAGAATGACAGGATCATACGGGAAATAGTAAAGGAATATCCATCCTGTAAGTTGATAGAGGGAGCAGAAATGATGGATCATTCTACGGATCTGACCATAGATGGTATACATCTATCCGATTATGGTCATATACGAGTAGCACAAAATCTGGCAAAGCGTATTGAGCTATCTGAGATATATCATGAATAGGGTAAAATGATTTCAGTACGCACATATACTTACGGCTGCTGTTAGATTCAGAACTAAGTGGAAGGCAGGTATATATGGAAAAATCAGATCAACCGATGAAATTGTGGTATCGTCAGCCCGCGACTGAATGGGAAGAAACCCTTCCCATAGGAAACGGTAGTCTGGGAGCCATGATCTGGGGCGGTGTAGAGCATGAAATACTGGGGCTTAATGAGGAAAGCATCTGGTCCGGATACTATAAAGATAAGAATAACCCTGAAGCTTATACATATCTGGAACGTGTCAGGGAACTTATTTTTGCGGGAAAGTGTCTTGAGGCTGATAGACTGATTTATGAGAAGATGATGGGAGAGTTCAATGAGTCGTATTTGCCATTGGGTAATCTTTCTGTGAAATTTGTTCATGAGCAGCCGTGCAGTGAATACTTCAGAGAATTGAACCTTGAGGATGGTATTGTGAAGGTAGGTTATGACTGTGATGGATATCATTTTGAGAGGGAATACTTTGCAAGTTATCCGGCAAAAGCGATCATTGTCAGGATTAGGGTAGGAAAGCCGATATTGGACATGGAAGTTTCTATGAATTCGCTTCTCAAGTATCAGTGTGTGGCCGGGGAAGATGGTCTGGTATTTTATGGGAAATGTCCGGAGCACATAGATCCGTCTTATATGCCGACCAGACCGGAATCTGTTATCTGGGGAAGCAGAGGAACGGAAGTACGAACTGATATCAAAGTGCTGTCCTGTGACGGTAATGTTGCTTCTCAGGGAGACAGGCTGGTGATCAATCAAGCCAGGGAATGTGTGCTGATGATTTCTTCGGTAAGAGATGCATATGTTTCGCAAGAAGCAACTTATGAGGATTTACTGAAGGAGCATATCAGGGATTACCAAAAAATTTATAATAAAGTGGAACTCTATCTGGGAGAGCAGAAGAATCTGCCAACAGATGAAAGATTAGCTGCTCTAAAGGCAGGGGAGGAAGATAATGGGCTTTATGCTTTATATTTCCAGTATGGCAGATATCTGTTGATTGCATCCTCCAGGGAAGGCAGTCTGCCACCGAACCTGCAGGGCATTTGGAGTTGGGAACTCCGAGCCCCCTGGAGCGGCAATTATACAGTTAATATCAATACTCAGATGAACTATTGGCTGGCACAGAGCTGTAATCTTCAGGAATGTATGGAACCGTATTTCAGGTTCATGGAACGTATTTGTGAGGAAGGTAAGAAGACAGCAGATATCCATTACGGCTGCAGAGGTTTTGTCTTACATCACAATGCTGATTACTGGTGCAATACGAATCCTGTAGGATTATTGCCCGGACAGAAAGGCAGCAGTGGTGAATTTGTGCAAAGTGCATTCTGGCCCATGGGTGGTGCATGGATGACATTAGAACTTTATAAAGCGTATGAATACTGCCTGGACAAGGAATATTTGAAAGATGTTGCATACCCAATCACCAGAGAAGCTGTACTGTTCCTTGTAGATTGGCTGGTAGAATATAAGGGAGAATATGTGACATGTCCTTCTATTTCACCGGAGAATTCTTATGTGGATGCAGACGGAAAACGGGTACGCTCCACAATGAGTTCAGCTATGGACATTG
The DNA here is from genome assembly GCA_017465845.1 of Lachnospiraceae bacterium. Taxonomy (GTDB): domain Bacteria; phylum Bacillota; class Clostridia; order Lachnospirales; family Lachnospiraceae; genus Acetatifactor. The sequence goes on from JAFTVH010000025.1 coordinate 23,560, forward strand.
CGATTGTGGCGGAAGTATTTGATAATTACATTCACATGTGCGAGGTTCTTGGAGTAAAGGATGAACTGCTTGCAGATGTGAAAGAAAAGCGAGATCGACTTAGTCCTTTTAAGATAGGAAGTTATGGCCAGTTACTAGAATGGTATGAGGAATATGAAGAATGGGAGCCGGGACACCGCCATTTGTCACATTTGTGTGGACTATTCCCGGGAGAGCTTTTTGCAGGGAATAAGGAACTGATTGAAGCCAGTCGTGTTTCACTGATGCATCGCCTGGAGAATGGCGGAGGTCATACCGGATGGAGCTGTGCATGGATTATCAACCTGTTTACAGCACTGAAGGATGGAGAGAGTGCTTATGAATACTTAAAGACCCTGCTGACCCGGTCTACATATCCGAATCTTTGGGATGCGCACCCGCCATTCCAGATAGATGGTAATTTCGGAGGAACTGCAGCCATTGCGAATATGCTGGTGCAGGACAGAGGGGGAAAGGTAGAGATACTTCCCGCACTGCCTAAGCAGTTTGAGAGTGGTTACGTGAAAGGGCTGTGCATCAAGGGAAAAAAGGCTGTAGATATTACCTGGAGTAAAGCGGGAGAGGAAAAAAAGTATCGGATTTATGAAAACTGATTGATATAGTTAGGAGGAGTGGTATGAAAAAATATTTATTGCCTCAGAATGGGAAATTTTACCGGGCAAATCTCCATGCCCACACGAATATGTCAGATGGAGAGGCTTCGCCGGAGCTGGTCAAGGAGGTGTATAAGGGGATGGGATATTCTATTGTAGCTTATACTGACCACGATATTTTGCTGGATCGCTCTCAGTTGAGCGATAAAGAGTTTCTTGCACTGAACGGCTACGAGATGGAGATCAACGGAAAAGGCACACCGGACTGGTCAAACATGGAGACTTGTCATATCTGTCTGATCGCGCTGGAGCCGGATAATCTGAAACAGGTCTGCTGGCACCGAAGTGACTATTTATATGCTCATGCCGTGGAGTACAGAGATCAGATACAGTTTTATGAGGATGAGCCGGATTACATCAGAGAATATACCGGCGAGTGCATCAGCGATATGATGAAGCGTGGCCGGGAGCATGGTTTCTTTGTTACATACAATCATCCCACTTGTTCCCTGGAGAATTACACCCATTACATAAACTACCACCATATGCATGCAATGGAAATGTATAACGGAGCGGAGGAGTACAATCCCCGAGTGTATGACGATATGCTTCGGGCAGGAAAGCGGATTTACTGTATCGGTGGGGATGACAATCACAATCGGCCCCTTCCGGACGGTGGCTGCGGTGGTTCATGGACCATGATCAAGGCAGAGAAGCTGGATTACCGCACCATTACTCAGGCATTGCTGGATGGGCATTTTTATGCGACTCAGGGACCGGAGATCCGTGAACTCTGGATAGAGGGGGATGAGCTACATGTGGTTACCTCCGATGTGGAAAAGATTCAGTTTATTCCATCAAATCGGAGAGCAAAGCGATTCTGTGCGGAGGAGGGGAAGTGTCTCAATTCAGCGGTGTATAAGATGTATCCGGACAGTGAATATGTGCGGATCACTCTGGTGGATCACCGGGGAAGAACTGCCAGCTCAAACGCATATTTTAGGGATGAGCTGTTTTAAATTAATAGAAGTGATAAAGGGCAGGGCTGCGTTGGAGGAACGGGATGCAGTGTGTCTGAATACCTGAGCGGTGATGAGTAATGAGCAGAAGGCATCCAATATGCTGTTACAGAAGTCATGCCACGACATTGATATCCTTCAGTGGCTGATTGGTAAATATAGTTTACTCATAAAGATGAGTTAGCAGGAGGGTTGTCCAATGTGATATGTCCTCCTGCTATTTTACCTGATTCTGCATGGTAGGTATACTGGTGCTGATTACGATAGAAAATATGTATTTTTATATGAAATAGACAGATAAATGTAGAATTAAAACAAAATAAGATAAAAATATAAAAAATATTAGAAAATATATTGACAAATACAAAGTTTGTGGTATAATTAAATCAACAAAAGAAAACAAGACCAAAACAAAAAACATTCACTAAGAAAAAGTGAAAATATCAAAGAAAGCGAGGTACGGTCCACCTAAATACTTAATTTAAAACCAAACCCCAGAATCTAATTATAAGATATCAGAATTCAGAAGATATGAAAAGATGACAGGTGGGTGCTGGAAGTCTTAAAAAGGTGATAAAAGTACTAAGTAAGGCTACCAATTCTCAGATTCCATCCAGAAAAGGAAGAACTACTTAATATGGGTTACCTTTAAAGTATAAGAAGAATTCAAAATATCAAGTAAAAAGGTTCAGGCAATATTCTTCTAGAAGAAAGAAAGTGAGGAACAGACCATTGAATAATGAAGTCTGAAAGAGCGTATCGAAAGAAATGTTAGTCGATACGCTCTTTATCATTGCACAGAATTGAAATCTCTGTTATCATGTATCATATAGTGAAAACCGCAAACCAATCGCGCAGGACAATCAACGTATAAGGAGTTTACATAGATGAACAACAGAGAGAGACAGGATATTGACAGAAGAGAAATCAGAAGGAAGAGACGTCACCGCAATCAGGTGATTGCTTATATTGTATTGTTCCTTTTTATGACCTTTTTGGCAGCAGGTATCGTGTTGGGAGTGAAGATGTATACAGAACGCCAGAAACAGAGTGATACTCAGACAAATCAGTCACAGGTAGAAGAACTTTTCCAATCAGAAGAGCCGTTGGTGATCGTGGAACAATCCACAGAAGTGACAGAACCTGAGCTGACACCGGAAGAGAAGCTGGATGAAATCGTGGATGCCGCCATTGAAGTTATGCCACTGGAAGACAAGGTAGCAGGACTTTTCATGGTCAGACCGGAATCCATCACCGGTGTGTCTACTGCAGTAAAAGCAGGCGATGGTACCAGAGAAGCTCTGGCGAAGCATGCGGTGGGCGGTATCGTTTATTTTGCCAAGAATATCCAGTCTGCGGAGCAGTTGAAGGAAATGATCAGCAATACAAGATCCTATTCAAAGTATCCGCTGTTCATCGGTATAGATGAAGAAGGAGGCAGTGTCAGCAGACTGGCAGACAAGAGCCTTGTGGATAGGGTGGATTCTGCGCAGGCGATAAGTCAGACGCTGGATGCTTCCAATGCGTATCAGGCAGGAACTACAATCGGTACGTACATGGCTGAGTATGGATTTGACCTGGATTTTGCACCGGTTGCAGATTTGACCAATATCAGTAAAAGTATTATGACAAAGCGGTCCTTCGGCTCAGATGCTGCTTCAGCGATTCCTTTTGTAACATCCATGATGCAGGGGCTTGAGGAACAGGGGATAACGGCTTGTGTAAAGCATTTTCCGGGAATCGGCAGTACCGTTCAGGATACTCACGATGGACTGGCGGTAAGCAACAGAACGGCAGAGGAGTTTCGGGCAGAGGAATTTACTGTATTTAAGGCAGCAATCGATGAGGGAGCTAATATGATCATGGTAGGGCATATGGCAGCACCTTCCCTGGTAGGAGACAATACCCCAAGTTCTATGTCCTCAGTCATCGTTACAGATATTCTCAGGGAGGAACTGGGATTCGAAGGTGTTATTATTACGGATGCCATGGATATGTCGGCAATATCTGAGTACTATGAGTCCGACCATGCAGCTATTATGGCGTTGAAAGCTGGTTGTGATATGATTTTGATGCCGGATGATTATCAGGTGGCATATAGTGGAGTGCTTCAGGCCGTGAAAGATGGTGTGATTTCAGAAGAGAGAGTCAACGATTCACTGCGAAGGATATATAGGATTAAGTTGGCGGATAAAGTGGAGTAACAAGCCGGTGGTAGGAAGCGAAGTCGAGGACAGTATAAGGCTGCCCTCGTTTTTTTTTTTTTTTTGTGCAACTTATATAAATGGAATTGTATAGTATTCACAAAGAAAAAGTTAAGATTTTTTGCAAAGTGAGCAAAATGACGAAATTGGCAAAAAATTCTACTTGATTGTACATTTACAACAGAATAAAATTATCTTATATAGAAAGTAACTGCAATATACATATGGATGAGGGAGTGGGTCATATGAAGAAACGTAAATATTTATATCGTCTTGCAACAATCATGATATTGGCATTGGTGGTGCCGGTTATTTTGTTCTTCAATTTCTTTTGGAAGAAATCATTTCATGAGATGGAAGAGACGAATGAAGTGTTTTACGAAAAGAGACTGGAAGCATATATATCTTTGTATGACCAAAAGATTAAGGAATTGGCTACTTTTACGGCAGCTATCAGCGCCGATAGCAAGAAGCCCGGGAACGGTCTGTGGATTGGAGCAGAAGGACTTAAAGAAAATTATTTTCAGTATTATATGGTTACAAAGGAGTTGGAAGAAAAATATACAAGATATGATGTCAGCGAGTGGGGAGTTTATATTTATGACTTAAAAAAATTTATTCAGCCCGGTGCTACGATGTCTTTTGAATCTTTTATTGACAGATATGCAAGTACAGAGGAAGATAAAGAACAACTTGAGGAGTTTCTTTCTGTGAATAATTATTCAAATACTAAAATTATATACAATACTACAAATTTTTTGGGGAATTATGATGGAAATTTGCTTGTAGGTATTTGCACCAGGATAGGGGCAAACAATGATAGTGCACTTATTTATTTTCGCTTATCAACTACGGATATAGAGGATTCATTGGCAATTATCGATAACCAGGGTATAGAGTATTATCTGCTCGATAAATCTGAGAACAGGATATTACTGGCATGGGGAGATACCGTAGGTGAAAACGCAGAAGCAGTATTAAATAATGAAGTTTGGCGAGAAGCTGCGGGAGTAAAGCAAAAGGTAATGTATCAGAAAGAAAGTGCATATACCCATTTAAACCTGATTGCTTATGTTTCTGAGGATTCTATACAGGGCAATATTATGGATTATGCCCATGATATGAGAACGCTTTTAACTTTTACCATAATTCTATTATTGTTAATATGTCTGGCGGCATTATATGTAGCTTATAAACCGATACAGGAATTGACCAGCGAATTGGATTATTCCGAAGGCGGCGAGTTTGAATTGATTCGCAATGTATTGTATGACCGGCATATTAGAATCGAAGAGCAGGAAATGCTTATAATGGATTTGTTACTGAATCACTTGATTTATGGGGTTCCTATTTCGGAAAAGCGTTTGAAACGTCTTGGTCTGGAAGAAGCGATGCATTACTATTGCGTTTTTCTTTTAGACGGTTATGTTTTGGTGAGCAGTGAATCGGAAAAAATTATCAAGGATATTGAGCAGACATTTCAGTCACGTTTGTTTGTGACAGACTGGCAGGGAGAGGAACGCAGTATTTTAATTTTATTTACGCGAGATTCCGATATAGCTGCTGTCGGCGAATATTTATCACGATGGTTAGAGGAATGTTATATTTCGGATTGTGCCTTGTATAGTGGCAAAGTGGTGGAGAAGCTGGATGATATTCGATTAAGCCTCCGCTCCTGCTTTGAACAGATAAAAAAGAAAAATGTGAAAGAACAAAAGGAAAAGGACGATATTAATATACAGACCCCAAAAGAAAAACAGAATGTTAAGATGAAGGAAGAAATTTTAGCATATCTGGAGCTGAATTACAGAGATGCTAATTTGAGTCAGGTACAGGTAGCAGATCATTTTAGAATTTCTAATTATACGCTCAGCAGATTGTTTAAAAATCAGGTGGGTGTAGGTTTTGCGGAGTATTTGGTTAGCAAACGCTTGGAATGTGCCAAGGAATTACTGCTGACAACGTCTTATTCAGTACAGGAAATATCTGTCATGGCCGGTTTTTCCAGCGTAAATTATTTCTCGAGAACATTTAAAATATATGTAGGCATGTCGCCTTCTGCTTTCAGAGTGGTTGAGAAGAATTTGTAATAAAGAAACTCCGGGGTTCACTTTAAATTCAGAGTGTCCCCGGGGTTTCTTTATTGTTTTACGATTTTTTGCAAAGGGACCAATTTACTGAGTGATGCAAAAATTTATTCTTGTTCCGCAATGAAATGAATGATAGCTTGACAGTATGAGGTGGCTTTTATTACACATATAAAAGCCACGATGTTTATAAACAGGAGAATACTATGAATGCAGAATATTTATTGTCGAGTGAATATGCAAAGAAGCTATACCATCAGTACGCAGCTCACCTTCCCATTATTGACTATCATAACCATTTGTCTGTAGCGGATATTGTTGCCGACAGGAAGTTTGAAAATATCACGCAGCTTTGGATTCGTGTTGACCCATACAAACACAGGGCTATGAGAATTCTGGGTATTCCGGAAAAATACATTACCGGGGATGCGTCTGATTATGAGAAGTTTGAAAAATGGTATGGGTGTCTTCCCAGGCTTGCCGGTAACGCACTGTTTGATTGGTCTGTTATGGAGTTTGACAAGGTGTTAGGCATGGACCTTTACCCTTTTAAGAAAAGTGCAGCGCAGGTGTGGGGAGAAGCAAATGAGAAGCTGAAGGAGCTTTCTGCAAAAAAAATTCTGGAAAAGTTTGACATAGAGTACTGTGCTCCTTGTGCTTCCCTTGTGGAGGATTTATCACTGTTTGACAGGTCAAAAGGTATCTGTCCTTCTCTGAGAGGGGATGACATTGTGGGAGTAAATTTAAGCTTTGTAAAGAAGCTGGAGCAGCTGACAGGCATGACAATAAAAAGTCTGGAGTCGTTTGAAGAAGCCATCTGGAAACGTCTGGAAGACTTTGCAGAGGTGGGTTGTAAGTATTCTGACCACGCGCTGGACGATGGTTTTGGGTATGCTTTGGATGATGGAAGAAATGATAAAAGATTTCAGGCAGTACTTCGTGGCGAGGCATTGTCGGAAGAGGACAAGTTATGCCTCACTTCCGGAATTTTGAAAACCCTCGCAGGGTTCTATGCAAAGATTGGCTTTACCATGCAGTTACATATAGGTGCCAAAAGAGGCACCAGTACCCGCCTTCGTGAATTGACTGGTCCTACAGGTGGTTATGCAGCCATAGGAAACTGTGTCAATGTGAAAGCGTTAACGGATATACTGGATGATATCGAAAAGCAGGAGTATGGACTTCCGAAAATACTGCTCTTTACGCTGAATCCTGCTGATAATGCGGTCATGAGCATCCTTTCCGGCTCCTACAGTAAGGACGGAGTAGAAGCAGTGGTCAGCCAGGGACCTGCCTGGTGGTGGTGTGATCACTATCAGGGCATGATGGAGATGTTAGATCATCTTTCTGTATTCGGAGTGATGTCCACGTTTGTAGGCATGACCACGGATTCCAGAAGCCTTCTTTCTTTTGTGAGACATGACTATTTCAGACGCGTCCTTTGTCAGTGGATGGGAGAAAAGGTACAGAAGGGCGTGCTTCCTGACAATTTTGATATTTTATCAGATATCGTAAAAAGAATGTGTTATACCAACGCATTAAAAACCATAAAGGGAGGAAATTTAAATGCATTTCAATGACAGAAAGGATATTATTGAACTTACGCCTCTGTGGAAAGGAGAGCGCTTTGCGGATGGCAGGCCGAAGGTACCGGACAAGTATCTGGATGCCCTTAAGGGTATGACTCTGGAAGAGGTGTGGAAGCCTATTTTCGTGCTCGGTTATGAAAACCAGTTTGTTGGCGGTGGTTTGGCACCATTACACACACTTCATGACGACGGCAGAAAGCTGATCGGACGTGCTGTTACCTGTAGCTTTTGCCCTACACGTCCGGACCTCCATGAGGTGATGTTTACCAAAGGAGCAGAAGAAGGCAGAAAGGGTAACTACAATCAGTGGGTAATTGATAGTCTGGTAGAACGAGATGTAGTTGTTGTGGATATGTATGACAAAATCTACAAGGGTACGTTCCTTGGCGGTAACCTGACTACTGCGATTAAGACCAGGACTAAAAACGGCGGTGCCGTTGTATGGGGCGGTATCAGAGATGTGGAGCAGATGAAGCAGGTGCCGGATGTGCAGGTGTATTACAGAGGTATTGACCCGACTCCAATCAGAGATTTTGTCATGACCGGATTTAATACCGTGACCAATTTCGGTGGTTCGGTATGTCTGCCGGGTGATGTGGTGTTCGGTGCCGGTGGTGGCGTACTGTTTATTCCAAGCCATCTGGTTGCAGACGTAGTGGAAGGCGCAGCAAAGACCCACGTAAAGGATGATTTCGGCTTTGAGATGATTGGTCAGAATAAGTTTACAACAGCCCAGATTGACAGAAATACCTGGACCGTGGAAATGCTGGATATGCTGATGGAGTGGATTCAGACAGATGATAGAGGCATTCCGTATCGTGACCTTGACTGGTCTAAGGAATATGACTTGGCTATCAACGGTGATCCTAACGATACACAGACAGCATTGTAAAAGAAAAGGAGATTTAAATGGATACATATTTTAATGACAAAGTAGCAGTAGTGACAGGAGCCGGAGGCGTCATCTGTTCTCAGGTTTCCAAGGAATTGGCTGGTCTGGGTATGACCGTAGTACTGGTAGGGCTGACTCTTGAGAAGCTTCAGAAGGTAGAAAAAGAAATCAAGGAAGCAGGCGGTAAGTGCAAGGTATATGCCTGTGACGTAACAGATGAAGCGAGAGTAAATGTTCTGGCGGAAACAGTAGTGGCAGAGTTTGGCAAGGTTGATTATCTGGTAAACGGTGCCGGCGGCAACAGCTCTAAGGCTACAACAAATATTCCGAAATTTGACCCTGGAGAGCTTGCAGAGGACCGCCCGGAAGATTTACGAGGTCTTTACAACGTGGATATGAAAGCCTTTGAAGATGTGATCAGACTCAACACGATGGGCACCGTATATCCAATGTTAGCTTTTGCCAAGTATATGGTAAAGGAAGGACATGGCAGCATTGTAAACTTTGCATCCATGAATACCTACTGTCCACTGACCAGAAACTTTGCATATGCCATGAGTAAAGCTGCTGTAGCAAACTTTACCAAAGCGTTTGCAGCATATTTTGGCGAAACAGGTATCAGAATCAATGCTGTGGCTCCGGGCTTTATCGTGAATGCTCGTACCAAGGGAATTCTCGGTACCGTAGAAGAAGGGCTTACTGAGAGAGGAAGAAAAGTGATTGATCATACTCCTCAGGGTAAGTTTGGTGAAGCACAGGATATGTTTGGCTGTATTCAGTTTTTACTGGATGAAAGAGCATCTGCATTCGTTACCGGTGTTACTATCCCCGTAGACGGCGGTTTCCTTACCCTCAGTGGTGTATAAGCAGGAGGTCATTTATGCTTTTAACTGATTATTTCAGATATCCCAAGGACAGCACCTGGGATATCGCAAGACAATGCGGTGTGGAGCACGGTGTCATTCGACTTCCGGAAGATGGGGCGTTCGAGTTAACGAACGCTTCCCATTGGCAGAAAGTTTATGATGATTTTATAAACTTCGGTATCAAGCCGGTGATTATAGAGCCGATGCCAAACGAGCTTCATGACCATATTAAAGCCGGAGATGAAAAGCGTGACGAGTCCATTGAAAAGGTTATCAAGATGTTCCCTATTATGGACCGGTTGGATATTCGCTGCATTTGCTTTAACTGGATGGCACATATTGGCTGGTATAGAAACGTACTGGATATTCCTGAAAGAGGCGGTGCAAAGGTAACCGGATTTAACATGGCTGATTTTGTGGCACCGGATGATTGCATCACCGAGAAGGAACTTTGGGACAATTATGAGTACTTCCTTAAGGCAGTTATTCCGTATGCGGAGAAGTATGGTATCAATCTGGCACTTCATCCGGACGACCCGCCAATGAAGCTTGGAAATGTGTCCAGAATCATGACAAGCTACAAGAATATTGACAAGGCTATCAACGGAATTGTACCCAGCAAAAATCTGGGTGTGACCATGTGCCAGGCAACCTACCATATCATGGGTGAGGACCTTTACAAGGTAATTCCGGCATTGGCAGAGAAAATTTTCTTTGTACATTTCAGAAATACAACCGGCACAATGGAAAACTTCCGTGAGACCTTCCATGACAATGGGGAAATTCGCATGGCGGATATCATGAAGCTGTATAAAAAGTGCGGTGTGAATGTACCGGTGCGAGTAGACCATGTACCGACCATGTTGGGCGAGGATACTGTAAATCATGGATATGATGCGCTGGGCAGATTCCTTGCAATCGGTTATTTAAAGGGTATTATTGAGACCATGTAACAGAAAGGAGACATTAGAAATGCTTAACATTTATACGAATAAAAAGCAAAAGGACCTGGTCCATTTCTGGGACGGTATCGTGTTCCATCCTACGGATGCTATCGAGGATGACTGGGGACAGCGTATTTTAAATCGTATCAGTGATGATAAGGCTGTGAAGATGGTACGAATCTACACCATGATGGAAGATATTGTAACCTTGGATGAGCAAGGCAGGATGCAGTATGATTTTGAATTGAATGATTTCAGACTGGATTATCTTGTCTCCAAGGGTTTTGATATTATGCTTACTTATGCTTTTTTACCGCCATGGCTTACTGTAGATGCCAACAAAACCAGTTCTGTTTCCAAGAATAAAACCCGTTATAAAGGGAAGATGATTGTTGCATCTTATGCAAAGGATTACAGCAAGTGGGAAGAAATATGCCGTAAATATACGGAGCATATCGTGGCCCGCTACGGAGAAGAGGTTGTTTCTAAATGGAGACTTCAGTGCTACAATGAGCCGAATTTAGACTTTTTCTTTATGGCAGGAGAGCCGGATTCAAAAAGGCGCTGTGAAGAATATTGCAAAATCTACGATGGTTTTGAAGCCGGCGTAACATCTGTAAGTAAAAAGATGCAGATTGGTGGTCCTGCCCTGGCAGAACCGGAAGAGTACGGTCCGTTTTTAGAGCAGTTCTTACAGCATGTGAAAGCAAATAACAGAAAAATGGATTTTGTAAGCTTCCATACCTATGGTACATCACCGGATTTTCTAAATAGCGGTGACAAACCGTTGAATATCCGTAATTCTTTAAAATCCATAGATATTGCAGTTGGAGTTTGCAGAGAACAGGGCTTCTCGCACCTGCCTCTGATATGTGATGAATGGGGAGCGGCTTCCCATGGTTTTTATAATATTGATGAGTGTCCTGCATTCCTGTTCCGTGAAAATGAGCTGTATTCTGTATATTTTACCAAGATGATTACCATGTATGATGAAATGGAAATACCTCTGGAAAAGCTGATGATCTGTCTGTCAGGACAGCACGAAATGGTAACAGATTTTTCAGGTTTTCGCAATTTCTTCACCCTGAATTTTTACCCGAAGCCGATTTACAACGCGCATATACTTGCCCGTAAATTAGGAAGCAGAAAGCTTTATTTTGATGGGGAATACACAGAGCACTTATCTGTAATGCCTACGAATCATGACGATGGACATATGAGTATTCTGTTAGGATATGCAGATGACCGCTTTGAACAGGAACTGGATGATTATACGGTTTCTATGGATATGAAGGGGCTTGAAAAGAGTTATGATGTAAAGATGTATATCATTGACAAGAACCATGCCAATGCATACAAAAAATACTGTGATTTGGGAAAACCGGACAATCCAACAAAGGAGCAGAAACAGCAGATCAGGGAATTCGCATGCCTGGAACCAATAAAGTTGGGCAAAGTTTCTCCGGAAAAGACGCAGATCACATTTGCTATGACTAATAATGCGACCGTACTTATAGAATTGTTCCCATGTGCAGAATAAGGAGTGGAATAACATGAATGTTTTTATTTTGACGGATCTGGAAGGCATTAGCGGTATCAATGATATCACATATATGGAGAGGGGGAGCGAAAAGTATGCTTTGGCGTGCCGATTCCTTTCCGAGAGCATAGACCTTGCGGTAAAAACCTGTTTTGACTGTGGTGCAGAACATGTGTATTACCTGGATGGACACGGCGGTGGGGGAAATGTTTTGGAGCATTTGATCGATACCCGTGCCGTAAAATGTGATATTACAGGCTGGCAGCAGCTTCTTAGTGAAGGCAAAATTGACTGCCAGATTGAACTGGGGGCTCACGCCCGTGCAGGTACGGTACTTGGTTTCCTGGATCATACCACCAATTCCAGAAAATACTTTTGTCACAAGGTAAATGGTATGGAAATGAGTGAATTATCCATGCATGCTTTGGTTTGTTCCGCTTATGATGTGCCGATTGTTGCCTGTATAGGAGATGAAACAGCCTGCATACAGGCAAAGGAATATATTCCTGATATTTATACAGGAGCAGTAAAGAAAGCTTTGTGCAGAAATCAGGCAGTGGAATGTGAAAATGCAGACAAAATACTGACAGAAACTGTTAAAAATGCACTGGATAATTACAAAAATGTATCTCTCTATAAGGTAAAGGAGCCTGCGGAAATAGAGCTGACTTTCTATCGTACTGACATGTGTGAGGAAGCTTATTCAGAGTGCGGCAAAGAGGTAGAGCGCATCGGAGCGCGTACGCTCAGAAGAAAAGTGGACAAAATCACCAGATATGAGGAACTGAGATTTTAAAGACAACATGACAGGAGTAAATGGAGGAAAAGGCAGATGAAAGTATCAGATTTATCACTGAAAGAGAAAATACTGCAGACAATAGTTGTTAGAGTGGATAAAGAGAATTTCATATCAGACCGGGTAGGAGCAGCATTTTTCTTTGGGGAAATTATTACAGAAGCAGACGAAATGGGATTAGACCAGGCCAGAAGCACACTGGCACAATATATTGATAACGCCGGGATTCCTATTCTGATTACTTCTGACTTTGAAAACGGGTGCGGCAGTATGCTCAAAGGTCTGACGCCTTTACCGTATCTTATGAGTCTTGGGGCAACAGACAGCGAAGAGATTGCATACAACTATGGTAAGGCAACAGCACTGGAAGCCCGCTCTGTAGGAGCAAACTGGACATTTTCTCCGGTATGTGATTTGAGCCTTAACAAGCGTAATCCTCTAGTCAATGTTCGTTCTATCGGAGATGATCCGGAGCATGCAGCAAGGCTTTTGAAGCAGGTGATACGCGGCATGCAGGAAAACGGTCTGGCAGCCTGTGCCAAGCATTTCCCGGGAGACGGACTGGATTATCGTGACCAGCATATTGTGACTACGAATAATGACTTAAGCTTTGAAGAATGGAAGAAATTATCAGGTAAGGTATTTCAGGAGCTGATTGATGACGGAGTATATTCTATCATGGCAGGCCACATTACCCTTCCGGATTATCAAAAAGAAGTTTTTTCTAACGGTATGAAGCTTCCGGCAACCCTGTCCCATGAGCTGCTGACAAATCTGTTAAAGAAGGAAATGGGTTTTGAAGGTGTCATCGTATCAGATGCGCTCAGTATGGGCGGCATTATGGGTTGGTATCCGACCAGACGAAGAGCACATATAGAATGCTTTAAGGCAGGCTGCGATATGATGCTCTGGCCGAATAAGGATTACGTAAATGATATGATACAAGCTGTGGAAAACGGCTATATATCTATGGAGAGACTGGATGATGCAGTAAGCAGAATCCTGAACATGAAGGAAAAGCTTGGATTGTTTGAAAAGGATAATCATGCCGTCAAACTTGAGAAAGAGGATCTGGAGTTTATAAGAAAAGCACAGCAGGAAACAGCGGAGCACTCTGTCACATTGATACGCGATAAAGGTAATCTTTTCCCATTGTCTCCTGAGAAGTATCCAAAGATAGCAGTTGTGCCGATTACACATCATGAGCCGGCTTTTGCAGAGGCGGAGCTTCTGTGTGAAGAACTTCGTGAAAAAGGCTTCGAGGTAAACTATTGCAAAGATGGACTGACAATAAGTACACATGGAGAAAAACTGGATGCACTGGAGAAGAATATCGATGCCCATGATTTAATAATCTATGCATTGTTCTCCAGACCGTTCAGACCGATAGGTTTTCTGGATTTCATGGGGCCGGAAGCTACCAAGGTTATGCATAGTTTGAAATATGGAACGGAGAAATCTGTTGTGGTATCCTTTGGTTCTCCTTATTTTGGCAATCAGTATTTTGAAAGAGCGGTTACCTATGTAAATGCTTACTCTATGCTTTCACCCAGTGTAAAGGCGTTTGTAAAAGCCGCTGTTGGAGAAATTGAATTTAGTGAGTATAGTCCCGTGAAGTTGTAATGCAAAATATGAATAGTAAAGGATGGAACTAAAATGTACGATATTAAGCTTACCAATTATGTGCCGGAGCCAAAGCCGGCAACGACAGACCGAATTATAGCTGCGCATTATTATGCAGCATGGAAAAAAGGTTCTGCAGGTATACATAATGGATTTGAGGATCTTCATGATTTTCCGGAGCGCACTCCGCTTATGGGATATTATGATGAAGAGAATCCTGCTGTATGTGACTGGGAAATTAAGTGGGCAGTGGAGCATGGAATAAATTGCTTTATTCATTGCTGGTACAGAAAACTGGATAATATGGGAAAACCGGTGACGGTAAATGATTTGCGTTGTGGTCACGGTCTGCACGAGGCGCTCTTTCATGCAAGATATCAAAAATATATGAAGTTTGCAATCATGTTCGAAAATTCACCTCGTTGGGGGACTACCGATGCAGAGGATGTTTTAGATCATCTTATGCCTTTCTGGACAGAAAACTACTTTAAGAGAGACAACTATCTGAAAATAGATAACAAACCGGTTTTGTTTATATATTTCCAAAACCGCCTGTCCGAGGTGTTCCCAAATCCGGAGGATCAAAAAAAGATGTTTGACTCCTGTCGTGAATATGCCGTAAAGCAGGGATTTGATGGTATGATTTTCGGATTGTGTAATAGCAGCACGGAGCGGGAAATGTATGAAGAAAGCATTGCCAGAGGATACGACTTTAGATTCGGATATAGCTCCGGTTACCGTCCGGAAGCAGATTATCCGGCAGAGGAGGATGTGGTCAAAGGACAGAGTGACCGTTTTAAAGAATATCTGAAAAATGACCCGATGAGGCATATCGGAACAGCATCCTGTTTTAGAGACTCTACACCACGTTCTACTGAGCATTGGATCAATATGGGGTATCATTTCCACGAAGAAAAGAGATGGCACTTAAGCCCGGAGAACTATCGTTTGGTGCTTCGGAATATGAAAGCAACGGCAGACAAATTACCGGATGGTGCATGGGCAAAACGTATTTTCATGCTTGACAATTGGAACGAGTGGGATGAAGGACATTATATTGCTCCGAATCATGAATTTGGATTTAAGTATCTGCAGGCTGTTCGGGAAGAATTTACAGAATGTGATAATCTGCCGGATTATCGAACACCTCAGGACCTGGGACTTGATGGCTATAATACAAGTTGGGAAGTTCCCAAGTTTAAGGAAATTTGCGAGAAGAAGTTTAACTTGTAGGGTTAGAAGGTATGGTGAAAAAGCTGAAAACGCATTTGCAATTTTTTGCAAAAAGGTTATTTTGACGAAGCGTGCAAAAAATCTTTCTTGTTGAGCTGTGAAATATGTGCTAATTTCACTATACAAAGTATTGTTAAATGTTCGAAAGGAGACGGACAGAGGATGAACAAGAAAAAAATGAATACCAAAAAACAAGGTGCAACTCTGAAGTCACGTATGTGGAAGAGTCGGTATTTTTATTTGATGCTATTGCCGGCAGTGGCTTATGTATTGATTTTTAATTATGCTCCTATGTATGGTTTGCAGATAGCATTTAAAAATTATAAGGTTTCTTTGGGTATGTGGAACAGTCCTTGGATTGGCTTTAGAAATTTTACGGATTTCTTTAACAGTTATTCCTTTCCGCAGTTAATGAAAAATACATTTATTCTTTCATTGTATCAGATACTGGTAGGGTTCCCTATACCGATTATTGTTGCACTTATTTTAAATGAATTAAAGGGTGGCTTTAAAAAGGCAACACAGACTATCCTGTATGCCCCGCACTTTATTTCTACCGTTGTATTAGTAGGTATTATTACTACTATGTTTTCCCCTTCTCAGGGTGTGGTGAATACTCTGTTGGATGCTATAGGAATGGAACGCATCTATTTTATGGGAGAGGCAAAATATTTCAGACATATGTATGTATGGAGCGGTGTCTGGCAAGGTATGGGATGGAGCGCTATTGTTTATCTGGCAGCACTTGCCGGTGTAGACCCGGCTCTTCATGAGGCTGCTGATATCGACGGAGCAACCAGGATGCAGAAAATCATACATATCAACCTTCCGACGATTATGCCAACCATCATTATTATGTTAATACTTAGAATGGGCCAGATTGCAACGGTAGGTTATGAAAAAGTTTATTTGATGCAGAACGATTTGAATGTTTCCACGGCAGAAGTAATATCTACATATGTATATAAGAGGGGTCTCATTAATTTAAACTATAGCTTTTCTACGGCAATGGGTTTATTCAATAATGTAATAAACGTAACTATGCTGTTAATTGCTAATAAGGTTTCTAAAAAAGTTAGTGGCTCCGGTCTTTTCTAAAAGGTATGAAAGGATGTAAAAAATGAAGAAAAAGAAAATTACATTATTTGATATTATTGTACATATTATTTCCGGATTTTTGTTGCTGATTGTTTTGTATCCTTTAATTGTGGTTTTGTCCAGTTCTATTAGTGATCCTGCTTTAGTAGCTACAGGACAGGTTGTATTTCTTCCCAAGGGAATTAACTTTGAAGGGTATAAGGCGGTATTCAGTGATAAGGAAATCTTAATTGGTTATGCAAATACTATTTTTTATACGGTGTTTGGTACCCTCATTAACCTGTTTGTTACGGTTCCGGCAGGTTATGCACTAACCAAAAAAAATGTTCCGGGACGTAATTTTATCATGACTTTGTTTATGATTACGATGTATTTCCATGGTGGATTGATTCCGACGTTCCTTTTGGTCAATTCTCTGGGATTATATAACACTCGTTGGGTATTGTTGATTATGGGAGCATTCAGTACCTACAACTGTATTATCTGTCGTTCTTTCTTTGCTGCAATGCCGCAGGAACTGGAGGAAGCAGCGGAGATTGACGGTTGTAATCCGTTAAGAACTTTTGTACAGATTGTACTTCCGCTTTCAAAGGCTTTAATGGGAGTTATGGTTTTGTATTTTGGTGTAGCACATTGGAACTCCTATTTCAACGCCATGATTTATATCAAGGAAGATCATATGCAGCCACTCCAGGTATTTTTGAGAAGAATATTAATTTTGGCGCAGTCAGCCATGAATATGGAAGAGGGCGGTGAATTTGCTCAGGCAATGGCTGACAGAGAAGCTCTGATCCGTTATGCAGTTATCGTGGTATCTTCCTTACCGCTTCTGATAGTTTATCCGTTCCTGCAGAAGTATTTTGACAAGGGTGTTTTAATCGGTTCCGTGAAAGGTTGATTGGGGCAAGAGTTAAGCCCGTCTTTACGGCGGTTAACATTAAATTAAGGGCCACCAAAGTGGCAGAAAGGATGGTTTTATGAAAAAGAAACTAGTATCAATTGTATTGGCAGCTTCTATGATGCTGTCAGTATGTGCATGTGGCAATGATGCTGCAAATGCAAGCAGTACATCTGAATCACAGGTTGCTTCCGCATCTACTGAGGAGGTTACCGCTGAGACATCCGTTGAGCCTGAGGTATATGTTCCGACATATCCAATCGTGGACGAGCCTATTACGATCAAGGGTCTTGTAGTCGGTCAGAACACAACCTTTATGGAAGACAGAATCGTATGGCAAAAGGTCAGCGAAGTTACCGGTATTACCATTGAATGGGAAGTAATCGACAAAGAAGCACTGGGTACCTATCTTGCCGGTGGTGACTGGCCTGATTTGTTCCACTATCAATTGGATGCAGCTACTGTAAATGATTATGGTATCACAGGTGGAAGATTTGTAAACTACATGGATTATCTGGATATTATGCCTAACCTGGCAAAAGCTTATGAGGATTATCCAATGGCATTAGCAGCTTCCACTCAGTTAAACGGTGAAGTGTATAACCTCTTTAAAGTAAACGGTGCGCTTGCAACAGCTGTTCAGTGCAGACCTCATGTAAGACTTGATGTTTTGGAAGGTGCAGGCATTACAGAACTTCCTAAGACTGTGGATGAATTCTATGATCAGTTAGTAACCTTAAAGGCTCACTACGGTACGCCGAGCTTTATTCTCGGAACAGAATATGAAAGTGACTGGGCTCCAATGCTTTATGCAGCGTTCGGTACCTTGACACAGATGGATTTTGCGGATGATGGTACAGGAAAACTTGTATTTGCACGTACTGAAGAGCAGATGAAGCGTTATTATGAGTTCTTAAATAAGCTGTACGAAGAAGAACTGATGAACCGTGAGTGGTTAACACTGGATAACACTGCAAAGAATCAGCTGGCTCAGTCCGGAACCTATGCTTATATTACCAGAGCTGCTGCTCAGAAATTAGGCGAGGCAGATTTAAAGGATGGTAATTGGGATTACATTGGTACTTGTGCTCCTTTAACAAGTGAATACGACAGTACACAGGAAATTTTAGGTTATGTGGACTATGACTCTAAAGCCGGTATGTATATCAATGCAGAAAGTGAATATGTGGAAGAAATCTGCAAGATGCTTGATATTGCATATGCAACAGAAGAAGTGGTAGAAGGTACCGGTTTGTGTGGTCAGTCCTTCATGTATGGTATGGAAGGTGTTGATTGGGAAATCAATGCTGACGGCACATATTCCCAGATGTTCCCTGATACCTATAAGTCCTTCTCCGAATATCAGCTTGGTGCTCTTATTTGGATCAACTTCGGTCGTGCGGATCAGTTCGGCAGTGCAGTTACCGCTACTCCCGGTAATGCACAGGCAAGAGCAAAGGGCTTTGTAGAAAACGTTCTTCCTTACCAGTCTGACATTGTTGTTAAGAAGTCTCTTCTGAAGTTTACAGAGGATGAGCAGTATGTGCTGGATAACAAGCTTGGTGAAATCGAATCTTACTACAAACAGATGGAAGCTGAATTTATTACCGGTGCATCTGACATTGAGACTAAGTGGAATGAATATGTAGCTACAATCGAAAAAATGGGCGTTGCCGATGTATTGGCAGTATACCAGGCTGCATATGACAGATGGAATGCCGCAATGAGTGTTCTGGAATAAAATAATTACAAGAGCCTGCAGATTACTGCTGTCAGAGTCAGTTGACTAAGCAGGTACTGCAGGTTTTTGTTTTCACTCGACGAGGTGACATGGAGATGTATATTTTAGATGAGGAAGAAAGAAAATGGACAGACGAAACCTGGAAGAGACTGGATCAGAAACTGAAAGAAACTGCATTGCGTTCCCGCGGGAAATTCCCTTTCTGGTCTACAGATGGTATGCATGATGATAGGAAGGAAACAAATATCAATTGCTGGACGAATGGGTTTTGGCCGGGTCTTATGTGGCTGATGTACATCGGTACGGGAAATGAGGTGTACAGACAAACAGCGGAGAGGGGAGAAGTGCTGCTGGATGCAGCACTGGCCAGACCGGAGAAAATCAGTCATGATGTAGGCTTTATCTGGATGTTAGCCTCAAGACCCGGGTTAGAGCTGACCGGTAACCATCAGTCCTGGCAGCGTCTTAAGATCGCAGCCAGCTATCTGATGGGGCGTTTTAATCCGGAAGGGGGATATGTGCGTGCCTGGGACTGGGGAAAAGACAACATGGAAAAAGTAGGTTGGACTATCATTGATACCATGATGAATCTGCCGCTTTTGTATTGGGCAAGCGAGGACTGCGCAGATCCAAGGTATAAATTTGCCGCCATGAAGCATGCAGACATGGCTATGAGAGATCACATCAGACCGGATGGCAGCGTATATCATATCGTAATTCATGACCCGGTTACGGGAGAAGCATTAGAGAAGCGTGGGCTTCAGGGATATGGGGCTGAATCTTCCTGGTCCAGAGGCCAGTCCTGGGCAATCTATGGTTTTACTCTGGGATATTTACATACCGGCAAGCAGGAATATCTTGAGACAGCCAAAAAGGTTGCGCACTACTTCATTGCAGCGACCTGTGAGGACTGGCTGCCAAAGAGCGATTTCCGTGCACCGGATGAACCGGTATACTTTGATTCCAGTGCAGGTCTTTGCGCGGCATGCGGAATGCTGGAGCTTGCAAAAATCGTGCCGGAATATGAGAAGCGCCTGTATGTGCATGCGGCCATGAAGCTTCTCATGACTATTGAAAAGAACTTTGCAGACTGGTCAGTGGATACGGACTATATTATCGGTAATTCTTCCGGGTGGTATTCCAAGGAGCAGAATGTAAATATCATATATGCAGATTATTTCTTTGCGGAGGCTGTATATAAGTTAAAAGAGTTCAAACCGTTATTTTGGTAAAAGATAAGTGAAGCCCAGTAAAATTAAAGGCTTCCGCATGTAAAATGCCTCGCAAAAGCGAGGCATTAAAAAAGCGCGAGACGGGGATCGAACCCGCGACCCCCTCCTTGGCAAGGAGGTGCTCCACCGCTGAGCCACTCGCGCATATTTCAAAAGTATAAAATGAAAGAAGTATTAGTGAATGCATTTACTCACTAAGCGGGTGATGGGAATCGAACCCACGTATCCAGCTTGGAAGGCTGGTGTTCTACCATTGAACTACACCCGCATGTGAACAAAACTTTCAATAAATGGAAACTTTTAATGCCCAGAACCGGAATCGAACCAGTGACACGAGGAGTTTCA
>JAFTVH010000142.1 GCA_017465845.1 Lachnospiraceae bacterium
GAAAAACAGTAAGTAAAACAGATACACTTACGGTAACAATGACATCCAATATGGATGGTCAGATGTATAGATGTGTCGTGACAGATGTAAATGGAAATAGTGTGATATCTGATATAGCTGTAATATATCTGGCAGAGGAAGTGGTGGTATTATCCATGGACGGAATTGATACATTCTCATCAGGTGATATACTGATTCCAGAAATTAATATGTTCACTGCAGGAGAAATAGAAAATATTGAGAATGATATTTTTACAGCATATTAATAGGAAGCTACTTAATGAAATATCGGAAACTGTATTTCAGCTGTAGTGAGTTTTTTGAGAGTTGTATTCTGTAGTATTTATTCAAAACTATGTAAATAGGGAGTGTTGCGAAAGAATTGATTTTTCAGTTTATAAAGTAAGACTCCCTTGTTTTGTAAGAAAGAATTAAAGATTCTATTTGGGTACGTATGTTCATTTTTCGTAAACGCCAAATAGCGAGTACCTTTCTTTAAATCTCTGTGTCTGAGATAATAGTCTAAAAAGTTCAGTCTAGAAGTCAAAAAGTTTAGTACTCAACTTTTTTGACTCAGAGGGAGGTTAGACTATGAGTTCTCAAACAAGTTTAGTTGCAAAGAATTACCGTTTGCAACAGTGGGCAGCCCAGGTTCAGGACTGTCAGAATCGCCCAGAAGGAATGCTTGTAGACGACTGGTGTCGTCAGAACAACATTACCAAGGCGAATTATTATTATCGTTTAAAATGTGTTCGACAGGCATGTCTGGACGCTATGCCAGATTTGCCTGCCGGTTTTGTTGAATTGCCAGCACCACATGATGCTCTTCCAGTTCCCGAAAACGCATCTAATGCACCTTCTGTATCAGCAGTTATCCATAGTCGAAATGGTTTATCCATTGAACTTTATGATTCGGCTTCTGCAGATTTCATGCAGAAACTTTTAGGAGTGGCTACCTGTGCTGAATGATTCTTATGGTTTCAAAAAAGTGTATATCGCGACTGGATACACCGATCTTCGCCGTGGTATGGAAGGTCTGGCGGGGATCATCCGTTTTCAATTCAATCTGGATCCTTATGATAAGAATACGCTTTTTCTTTTCTGCGGCAAAAGGTCCAATCGTATCAAAGGACTCCTTTGGGAAGGCGATGGTTTTCTGCTGTTATACAAACGTTTGGATAATGGTGCTTTCTGCTGGCCTCGTTCTGAATCTGCAGCTATGGAGATCACACCTGAACAATACCATATGCTCATGAAAGGATTCGAGATCGTTGCCAGACGCCCTATCAAAGAATTGGAACATCCTCCTAAAACCATGTGATTTTGTGCAATTCGCAGAAATTTATTTTTCTTTATTTATCAGTTAAAGCCTGGAAGATCTGATTTTCCAGAGGTTATCCACAATGAGCATTCTCAGTGGAAAAGCTTTTGTTGGCAGAAACAAAAACTGTCCGGCACTTGTGGATAACAGTGCTAAACACCCGGATTTCACTGGATTTTTAGCATTGTTATCCACCGTCATAATGACGAATAACAAAAACTGGTGAATTCGACTTATGCTCCTTTTTCTGCTATACTGTTCTCAGTAAAAAAAGGAGTTCAGGCAATGGCATTTAAATTCACCGAAGAACAATTGAATACATTGGATAAGTCTTTTGTCGTAGAGTTATTTCTTCAGCTTCAGGAGCAGAACGATAAACTTTCTGATGAGATACAGGATCTGAACAAAAAGCTTGAGCTTCTTATTGAACAGGTGACACTTTCCAATAAGAACAGATTCGGCAGATCTTCTGAAAAGCTGGATGATCATGATCAGATCTGTTTTATGGAAGTTGATGGGAATATCATCTTTTTCAACGAAGCGGAAGCTGTGTCTGATCTGAATGCAGAAGAACCGGAATCTTTGGAAGCAAGACCTGCCCGTAAACCCAAAACCGTGGGTAAAAAGGAAACTGATCTGTCAGGGCTTTCTGTAAATATCATCCCTCACTACATGAGTGAAGATGAATTGAATGTCGAGTTTGGTAAAAACGGCTGGAAACAACTTCCGGATGCGATTGCCAAACGCTATCGATTCATTCCTGCAAAAGTTGAAGTAGATGAACATCATGTCGGAGTGTATGTTAGCAAGGAAGATGGGCGTATTATAAAAGCGCCTCACCCACGTGCATTGCTTCATGGAAGTCTGGTATCTCCAACGATCGCAGCTGCGATCATAAATGGAAAGTATGTGAATGCAGTTCCGCTTTACCGTCTGGAACAGGAGTTTTCCCGTTATGGATTAAGCATTACACGTCAGAACATGGCAAACTGGATGATACGTCTGGGTGAAACTTATCTGGCAGTCTTATACGATTATCTCCATCAGAAACTGTATGATTATCATGTGATCCAGGCTGACGAGACCCCTGTTTTGGTTAATAAAGACGGAAGAACCGCTGGTTCTAAAAGCTATATGTGGGTATATCGTTCTGGTCACCTGTACGAAGACAAGCAGATCATCCTGTACGACTACCACAAAACACGTAACAGTTCCCATCCAAAGGAGTTTCTTAAGGATTATTCCGGTGTCTGTGTTACGGATGGATATCAGGTCTATCATAAGATAGAAAAGGAACAGGAAACTCTGCGGATTGCAGGGTGCTGGGTTCATGCCAGAAGAAAGTTTGATGAAGCCATGAACGTTGTTCCAGAAGAACAGCGTAACAAGTCGAATGCTTATCTGGTAATGAAACAGATCCAGGCAGTCTACCGTGAGGAAGACAAACTGAAGGAACTTCCATCTGATGAAAGGCTTATGCAGCGACAACTGGTTATAAAACCATTGGTTGATGCCTTATTTGTGTACCTCAAAAAGATGGAACCATCTATTCTTTTCGGCGGCCAGCTTCGAAAAGCTTATACTTACATCCTGAATCAGGAAAAATATCTTCGTGTATTCTTGGAAGATGGTGAAGTTCCAATTGATAACAACGCTTCTGAACGTGCCATCCGTGGATTCTGTATCGGCAAAAAGAACTGGCAGATGATAGATACCATTCATGGCGCGCATGCATCCGCAATCATTTACAGCATTGCTGAAACAGCAAAGGCAAACAACCTTAAGCCATATGATTATTTCTTATATCTTTTAGAAGAGATTCCGAAACATATGGATGATACCAATCGTTCCTTTCTGGAAGACCTGTTACCATGGTCTCCAAACTTACCGGAAGGAATCAAAAAGAACTGATAACCAGGGCTGCCGAAAGGCAGCTCTTAAATTTTATAGGTACTCGCTATTGAGCGTTTACTTATTTATAAAAGGGAAAGGTATTTTGATTTATATCATTACATTTCTTTTTTTGTACTTGAATAATTTGAA
>JAFTVH010000143.1 GCA_017465845.1 Lachnospiraceae bacterium
ACCCTGGTTTTTTGAAAATATTGAATTTTTAAACAGCCCCTCATGAGAAACCCTCAAACCAGCCCCTCAAAATAGCCCCTCAAAGTAAACCCTCATGAAAGACCCTCACGAAGCCAGACCCTCAACAAGTTTGATTACCCTAAACACAATCAGACGGCTTTTTGATTGTCATGTTTATATTTCTATCTCTTCATCAGTTATCAGGGAATCTTCCTGATATTCTTCTCCGTTAAATTCCTCAAACTGCAGCGTAACTTTGAACAGATCTCCATCAAGGTAAACCTTGAATTCTCCACCCTGCACTTCTGTAAGACTCTTAGCAATGGACAGACCCAGCCCACTTCCCTCCGTGGCTCTGGCAACATCTCCCCGGATAAAGCGCTCGGTCAATTCATCCGATTTGATATTCAACTGCATCCTGGAAATATTCTTCACCGAAGCTTCCACCGTTCCATCCTCTACCCGGGTATCAATATAAACCCTTGTAGACGGCATGGCATACTTGTAGATGTTATTGAACAGATTCTCAATTATACGCCACATTCTCCTGCTGTCCGCATAAATATACGCCTGACAGTCAGAATGCTCGAACACGATCTGCAGCTGATGCTCCTCAAACTTTTCGGAGAATTCCCCAATAGACTGGTTCAACAGTTCTGTCAGATTCAACTTTTCCTTTTCCAAAACAATATTGCCTGATGAAATCTTGGAGGCTTCCACAAGGTCATCCGTCAACTGCTTTAAACGCTGTGATTTGGCATCCAGAATTTCAATATAACTCTTCACAGGTTCCGTCTCGATTTTCTGGCGTTTTAAAAGATCTACGTAATTAATGATAGAGGTAAGCGGTGTCTTGATATCATGAGATACATTGGTTATCAAATCCGTTTTCATCCGCTCATCCTTCATACTGGTGGCAACTGCATTTTTAATACCTTCGCCGATATTGTTGACAGCTTCTGCAATTTCGCGATTCTCACCATGAAGTTTGTCTGCTTCCAGCTGACAATCCACTTCTCCCTGTCTGATTCTCTTGATGGCATCCATGATATCTGCCATTTCCGCATTTTTCCTAAAAAGCAACACCCCCATCAACGCATCGAATATGAGGACTCCTGCCACTAGCGCAAAAGATACATATTGGCTTTCCGAAAATGTATAGGCTCCGGCCAGCCCAAACAGATTAACCAATAGAAACAGATTATATGGTATCATGGTTCTGATCATGGTACTTCTGTGATATACTACCATCGCTGCACCATGATAGCACTTTTCCAAAATCCAGTGAAGGAAACTGTCTTTCCACAGATTCTTCCCCTTAATTCTTCTGGCAAGACTATACCAGCCCACACAGAATAGAAAGCTTGCCGTAAAGCCATAAAATGCGCTCAGACCTGTCAGATACCAGCCTGTGGGACTACCGAATTTCTCCGTAAAAATACCGGTCCATTCAGACTCTCCATTCATTGCAAAGGCCAGAAGCATTCTGAATACCTCAACACCTCCATAACCCAACATTGCACCGACTGCCAATACAAATTCAGTGTACAGCTTGTCAAATCCGGTCAGGTATAATACCGTATTTCCCTCTTCATCATACGCATGTCCCGCGATATAAGTAAGGTACGTCCATATGATGCCCCATACGATCAAACAACCGGCAATCAGCAGAAAGAATTCTTCCATCCTGGGAACAATACTATTGAAGGCCTGCAGTCCTGTCTCAAACTGATCCCCCCGTATCTCAAAATCAGTGTCCACACCAATCCAAATTCTGGTGCCTTCCGGATACGCATATTTATGTGTCTCTACCATCAGAAGCATCTCTTCATCGGAGATATCAACGTTGCCCACACAGTCAATATCATCAACAGAATAATGGATGTATTTGCCGATATCTTCAAAATAATTATCTATCTCCGCAGTATCTTCCGTCAAATACTCTTCTGCCATGTTGGAATAATCGATATATCCCCTTTCCTGGGGAATCCTGACAAGATAGGAAAGATTTGTATTGCCTTCAGCATACAAATCATTTCTGCTCTCATACATATTGTAATTATACGCAAGGCTTTCAATAACATCAATCAGATTATTTTCCAGGCTGCTGTAATCCGGCCAGTTATCCGCAATATCCACCAACTGAAGCACACCATCTGCCGTAGCATATCTGGTTTTGATCATTTCCAAATGAACATATTCCTTGTCATCCTCATGAGATAGCGTAACCGGCTTGTCCATGTGAGCGGTGATGTAATTATAAGCCTTGTCCACCAGATAATCTTCGTTAAAACGCTGATAATTGCTATATTCTTCCTCCAGCCTGGCCTGCAGTTCTTCTTTTTTAATTCTGTCAATCTCTTGCTGCAGTTCAGTCACATTGTCAGAAGCTCCTGCTGCTCCTTCATTACTTTCCTGAACTGAACTATCCTGATTGTTTTCCGACAAATCACCACGGTATTTTAAGTCTCCTGTTTTTTCATCCAGATAAAAATGCTCGATTCCCAGCATGTTATCGCCAAAGTAATTGACAAAATCCTTTTTTGTAAAAGTTTTCTCTGTCATCTCCAGCCCATTCTTGCTCCACTTTATCAAATCATCCAGATAATATACCGCAGTTATGGGACACAAACTGACAACCTCTCTCCGGTTTACAAAAGATGTAACATCTATCAGCTTTTCCCCATCATAAACACCGTCAGTTTCCAGCTGCGCTTTGATTACGGTAAGGGTCAGCAAATCACTTACCGCATTGTCAAACATATCGCTGAACACTGCCGTATCTTCAAAACGTTCTTCGCTGTCATACAGATCCAGCCTGTGCTGCTTTGTCTCTCCATACAGATTTTCCACCTGTATCACCGAATTCTGTGCTACCCATATAAAAACCATGATAGCAAGCGCAAGTGCCAGATGCTGAATCAGACTCAAACAAAACCGTCTGAAAGTTGGCTTTCTCATAGCTCCTCCTAGCGTTTTACTGCTTATCGATCTTATATCCCACTCCCCAGACCACTTTCAGGTAACGTGGTTCTTTGGGGTTGATCTCAATCTTCTCTCTAATATGGCGGATGTGAACAGCCACCGTATTATCCGCGCCTATGGCATCTTCATTC
>JAFTVH010000144.1 GCA_017465845.1 Lachnospiraceae bacterium
AGGTATTCCGACCACTATCGTAGTAGGTGCCAAAAGCAAGAAGACGGCAGAATATATCCAGAATATCTTTATGAGTGAAGTGTTCCGCGTCTATATCAGTCCGGATGTATTGGGCATCGAGCTTGGCGGTTCTCTGAAAAACGTGGTGGCGCTGGCAGCCGGAATTGCCGATGGACTTGGTTACGGCGACAACACCAATGCTGAGTTGATTACCAGAGGTATCACTGAAATTTCACGCCTGGGTACCGTTATGGGCGGTAAAGCCGAGACGTTCAGTGGCTTGACAGGTATCGGAGATTTGATCGTAACCTGTGCCAGTATGCACTCCAGGAACCGGCGCGCCGGTATTTTGATCGGACAGGGCTATACCATGGAAGAAGCCATGAATGAAGTCAATATGGTAGTAGAGGGCGTTTATTCTGCTAAAGCAGCCATGGCACTGGCAGAAAAATATCAGGTACAACTGCCGATCATCGAGCAGGTCAATGAAGTACTGTTTGCAAATAAGCCGGCTGATCAGGCAGTAAAAGAGCTAATGCTTCGTGATAAAAAGATGGAAATCCCAGACTGGGACGGAACGTCCGGTTGGTAAAATGAGTTGCAGGAAATACAAACAGTAAAATTTGGAGGTTAGTATATGAGCAGTGAAGCAAGTAACAGCATCCTGGCAAGCGGATTTGCAGATGCTGCGTTCAGAGGAACCGGTGAATATGTAGCGAGTGAAGAATTGATGGCAAGCGTAAATGTAGCCATTGCACTGAAAAAACCACTTTTGATAAAAGGGGAGCCCGGTACCGGCAAGACCATGCTTGCTGAGGCAGTAGCTAAGGCGCTGGGTAAAAAGCTGATTATCTGGAATATCAAGTCCACCACCAAGGCACAAGAAGGCCTGTATGTCTACGATACCATTCAGCGTCTGTATGACGGTCAGTTCGGGGAAGAGGGTGTAGATGATATTGCAAGATACATCAAACTGGGTAAACTGGGAGAAGCTTTTGACAGTGACGAGCAGGTAGTACTCCTGATCGATGAAATCGACAAAGCTGATCTGGAGTTCCCTAATGACCTTCTGTGGGAGCTGGATCAGATGGAATTCTACATCAATGAGACCAAGAGAACGGTTAAGGCAAAGCACAGACCAATCGTTATCATTACCTCCAATGCGGAGAAAGAGCTGCCGGATGCATTCCTGCGCCGTTGTATTTTCCATTACATAGAATTCCCCAACGAAGAGCTGATGGAGGAAATCGTAAAAGTACACTATCCTAACGTGGAAGAGAATCTCTTAAAGAATGCCATGGAGGTATTCTACAATATCCGTGCCATCCGTGATATCCGTAAGAAGCCCAGCACTTCCGAGCTGATTGACTGGATCAATGCGCTGCAGATCGGCGGAATCCCGGCTGACAGGATTAAGAAAGCACTTCCTTTTGTAGGTGTTGTAGTGAAAAAAGATGAGGACCTGGAGCTGGTAAAGAATTCTGCAAATATGCTTTAGTTATCAGCAGAAGTGTGAGGGCATATGTTTATAGATTTTTTCCAAACGCTGCGGGCTAAGGGGCTGCATGTTACCCTGGGAGAATTCCTGACTTTGCAGGAAGCCCTGGAAAAGGGCTTGTGCGGCAGTTCGCTGACACAGTTTTACTATGTGGCCAGAATGATTCTGGTAAAAAGTGAAACGGATTTTGATAAATTTGATATGGCCTTCGAGGAATGCTTCAAAGCTGCCCAGAGAGAGACAGAAGTAGGTGCTGAGATGCTGCGCTGGTTGGATAAGTCTGACATGATGGAGCTTGCCCACGAAGAAGCCAGAAATCATCTGAACCAGATGGAAGAGGTGCAGATTGATAAGGAAGACGTGGAAGAGAAGTTTCGCCAGCGTCTGAAAGACCAGGACAGCGAGCACAACGGCGGAAGCTATTGGATCGGTACCATGGGTAAGACTTCTTTCGGTAACATGGGCGGCAATGTGGGCGGTGTCCGGGTGGGCGGCAAGACCGGCTATCAGTCTGCCTTTGCTGTAGTTGGCGCCAGAAAATATAAAGATTTCCGTGACGATAAGGTGTTGGACAACAGACAGTTCCAGCTGGCATTTCGGAAGCTGCGCCAGTTCTCCAGCAGGCTTGATATTCCTGAGACAGAGCTGGATATCGACGGTACGGTGGACAAGACTTGTAATAACGGTGGCTGCCTGCAGATCGTCATGAAGAAGCCGCGTAAGAATGCTGTGAAGCTGCTGCTCCTTATGGACTCCGGCGGTACCATGATTCCCTTTAGCAGCCTGTTGAATGATTTATTCCAGGCTGTGCATAAGTCCAACCATTACAAGGATGTAAAGACCTATTATTTCCACAATTGTATCTATAGTAAGCTTTATAAGACTCCTGAATGCGAGAATGGTGACTGGGTGGATACGGAGTGGATGTTCCGCAATGTAGGCAGTGATTATAAGGTTATCATTGTAGGGGATGCTGCCATGGCACCGGAAGAATTATATTCTACCAGTGGTAACTATCGTGGACCTAATGGCGGTCTTTCAGGGTATGATTGGCTGCAATTGATCAAACGCAAGTATAAGAAGGTAGTGTGGCTCAATCCCAAGATGGCACCCGGGCGTGCGCCCTGGCGTGAGGCGGAGACGGCCATTAAGGAAATATTCCCCATGTACAAGCTGACTGTGGACGGGCTGAATCAGGCTATGATCAAGCTGATGGTGAATAAATAGAGTGGGTCTGACAGGCTATCTGGGTTAGATATTAGATTAGGTGAAAAAAGCGAAATTGAGAAATGACAGCTTGTAGTCTCAATTTCGCTTTTTTATATGTAACGATTTCCTAAAAATTGAATTATGGATGGCTATACTTTGAACGTATAGCAAGGAGCGGTAGCGGATGGCGAATGTCCGCTTTACTGCCATTATACATCAAGAGTGATTTTTCTGTCTTTGAAATAATACAACTTATCGTGTTCGTTGACTTCACGCAGCACTTTGCAGGGATTACCCACAGCTATCACATTGTCCGGCAGGTCTTTTGTTACCACACTTCCTGCGCCGACCACCACATTGTCACCGATGGTAACGCCGGGAACAATAACGACACCTGCACCGATCCAGCAGTTTTTGCCGATGTGAACGGGCGCATTATATTGATATCCCTGCTCCCTGAGTTCAGGCAGAATAGGATGTCCTGCTGTAGCAACAGTGACATTTGGACCAAACAGCGTATAATCTCCTACATAAATATGGGTATCATCCACCAATGTGAGATTGAAGTTAGCATATACGCCTTTGCCGAAGTGAACATGATGTCCGCCCCAGTTGGCATGAAACGGTGGCTCAATATAACAGCCGTCACCGATTTCGGCAAACATCTCTTTTAACAGATGAGTTCTCTTTTCACCTTCTAAAGGGCGGGTGGCATTGAAATCATAGAGCTTTTCAAGACAGGCGGTCTGTTCTTTCATGATTTCTTCATCACTGGGAAAATAAAGTTCACAGTTGTGCATTTTTTGTTTCATATCCATTTTAGTATTCCTCCGTTTGCTCGGGTGCTTTGGTCAAATCCACCTTCTATGTAAAATTGACAAAGCTGCAATGTATATGATACGATTATATCGCAAGCTTTGGCTTGAAATCAACTATTATTAAGAAGAGAGGAGAAAGCAGCACCGCACTACTATGCAGAAGCTTTCCCGAAGCATTTTGTAAAAAGTCCGGCAGAATATCGAAAAGAATTGACGACCAGGAGGTATGAAGATGCGAACAGAACAGGAAATGCTTGATTTAATTATTACAACAGCCCGGGAAGATGATCGTATCAGAGCAGTCTACATGGAGGGCTCTCGCACTAACCCCAAGGTACCCAAGGATATCTTTCAAGATTACGATATTGAATATATTGTAACCGAGACAGCTTCTTTCCGTAAGGATAAAAGTTGGATTGACCGATTTGGTAAACGCCTGTATATGCAGTATCCGGAAGAAAATGTTTACTTTGACGATGATGTGGAAAGCAGTTATGGGTGGCTGATTCAGTTTGCAGACGGCAATAGAATGGACTTGCATGTCTGTACGAAAGAGCATGCCCTGAAGAATCTGGAGATGTATCAGACACTGCTTGATAAGGACGGAATTATGCCCGGCAATGGGGACCATTCTGATGAGCGGTACCGGGTGAAACGACCGACACAGGAGCAATTTTCCTGTACCTGCAATGAGTTTTGGTGGTGTCTTAATAATGTGGCGAAAGGGCTCTGGAGAGAGGAACTGCCTTACGTGATGGAAATGATTGATTTCTGCGTCCGTCCTATGCTAAGGCGGGTTTTGGAGTGGAAAGTCGGCTGCGAGTATGATTTTCAGGTGTGTACCGGGAAAGCAGGGAAGTATCTGAAGAATTATTTGCAGGAGCAGACTTATCAGAGATACCTGGCGACTTATACGAAAGCGGAGATGGAAGCAATGTGGGATGGGGTTATGGGAATGTGTGAGCTGTTTCAAGAAGTTGCGGATGAAGTTAGTGAGAAGATGGAGTTTGAGTATGATAAAGAACAAGCCGATAACAGTCTTGGGTATCTGAAACATGTCAGGGAATTGCCTAAAAATGCGAGAGAAGTTTATTGATGTGTATAAATAGAAATTTGTGTAAGAAAAAAGAAAAGACTTCCCATTTAGCTCATCAATGGTTATAATGAAAGTAATAAATACTGCACATAATTAAATAATATAGAGGAGCTTCCTAAATGGCAAGGACGGTAAGTATCGGTCATCAGGACTTTGAACAACTGATAACAAATAATTATTTTTATATTGATAAGACCCACTTTATTAAAGAATGGTGGGAAAACGGTGATGCTGTAACTTTGATTACCAGACCTCGCCGTTTTGGAAAGACTTTGGTTATGAGTATGATCGAAAAGTTTTTCTCTGTACAATATGCAGGGCGTAGTGATTTATTTGAAAGACTTGTAATCTGGGATGAAGAAAAATATCAAAAGCTTCAGGGAACTTATCCGGTGATCAGTTTATCCTTTGCAAATGTAAAAGAGAGAGATTATCCGTCTACTGTGCTTCGAATTTGCCAGTTGGTTACTGATTTGTATAGAAGAAACAAATTTCTTTTGGAAAGTGAGGTGCTTTCAGAGGAAGAGAAGGATGAGTATCGTAAGATAAATATGAGTATGCCTGAAGTTGTAGCTACTATGGCTATTCATAAGTTGTCAGAGTATCTTTACCGGTACTATGGCAAAAAAGTAATTATTCTTCTGGATGAGTACGACACACCAATGCAGGAAGCCTATATTGATGGATATTGGGAGCAGATGGCTGGTTTTACAAGAAGTATGTTCAATGCCTCATTTAAGACAAACCCTTACATGGAACGGGCAATTATGACCGGCATTACCAGAACCAGTAAAGAGTCCGTTTTCTCTGATTTGAATAATTTGACAGTAGTAACCACCACAACAGAACGATATACAGACAGTTTTGGTTTTACTCAGGATGAAGTCAATCAAGCTTTGAGGGAATATGGTTTGTATGAGCAAGTAGCGGAAGTGAAAAAATGGTATGATGGATTTGTTTTCGGTACGACGAAGGATATCTATAATCCGTGGTCTATTTTAAATTTTCTGGAAAACAGGAAGTTTGCAACGTATTGGGCTAATACCAGTAGTAACAGCCTCGTAGAGAAGTTAATCCGTGAAGGAAGCGCGAATGTCAAGATGATCATGGAAGATCTCTTGACGGGAAAATGTCTTCATACACAAATAGATGAGCAAGTTGTCTTTGCACAGCTTGATTATAGTGAATATGCAATCTGGAGTCTGCTTCTTGCAAGCGGTTATCTCAAGGTGATTAAGTACGAGATGAATCTTGAGAGCGGCGGAGAAGAGTATGATCTGGCATTGACAAATAAAGAAGTGAAAATCATGTTTGAAAGAATGATACGCGAATGGTTTTCACGTTTTACACCGGACTACAATGATTTTGTAAAAGCATTACTGGCGGGTGATACGAAAGCAATGAATGCATATATGAACAGGGTAGCCTTAGCTACATTCAGTTATTTTGACACCGGCAGGAATCCATCTGAGGCTGCAGAACCGGAGAGATTTTATCATGGTTTTGTACTGGGGCTTATGGTGGATTTGGCAGACAGATATATCATATCTTCAAACCGGGAAAGCGGCTACGGCAGATATGATGTATTACTCAAACCACGGAATAAACAGGATGATGGGATTATTTTGGAATTCAAAGTGCGGGATTCGGAGGATGAAAAAACGCTTTCAGAAACTGTGAAGGCAGCTTTGAAGCAGATTGATGAACGGTGTTATGCTGCTACACTGATACAGGAAGGAGTAGCAGAGGAGAAAATCAGAAAATATGGATTTGCTTTTGAGGGGAAAAAGGTTTTAATCGGGTAAAACACCCCAAAGAATCAAGAAAAATGCAAACACACGATTGAAATTTCCCTAAACACACTGTATAATAACTAGAGTGCTGATTTAAAGCAAATGCTATCCCGGCTTTATGTCCGGTGCATAGATTTCGAATAAAATCAAAGGAGACAACGAACGATGACGATTTATGACGAGTTGAAAGCAAGAGGACTTCTTGCTCAGCTGACAGATGAAGAAGAAATCAAGGAGCTGATCAATAACGGAAAAGCTACCTTTTATATTGGTTTCGACCCTACAGCAGACAGCCTTCACGTAGGTCACTTCATGGCTCTTTGCCTGATGAAGAGACTGCAGATGGCAGGCAACAAACCTATCGCCCTGATCGGCGGCGGTACCGCAATGATCGGTGACCCTTCCGGAAGAAGCGATATGCGTACTATGATGACTAAGGAAACCATCGACCACAATGTAGAGTGCTTCAAGAAGCAGATGAGCCGCTTCATTGATTTCTCAGACGGCAAAGCCCTTCTGGTAAACAATGCCGACTGGCTGCTTGGCCTTAATTATGTAGAACTTCTGCGCGATGTAGGCGTGCATTTCAGTGTAAACCGTATGCTGACTGCTGAGTGCTACAAGCAGCGTATGGAGAAAGGTCTCAGCTTCTTAGAGTTTAACTATATGATCATGCAGAGCTACGATTTCCTGGCACTGTACCAGAAGTACGGCTGTAACATGCAGTTTGGCGGAGACGACCAGTGGTCCAACATGCTGGGCGGTACCGAGCTGATCCGTCGTAAGCTGGGCAAAGATGCTTACGCAATGACCATCACCCTGCTCTTGAATTCCGAAGGAAAGAAGATGGGTAAGACCCAGAAGGGTGCTGTATGGCTTGATCCTAACAAGACTTCTCCTTTCGAATTCTACCAGTACTGGAGAAATGTGGCAGATGCAGATGTTCTGAAGTGCCTGCGTATGCTGACTTTCCTGCCTCTGGAGCAGATCGATGAGATGGACAAATGGGAAGGCAGCCAGTTAAATCAGGCAAAGGAGATTCTGGCATACGAATTGACCAAACTGGTCCATGGCGAAGAAGAGGCCGAGAAAGCTCAGGCAAGTGCGAGAGCACTGTTTGCCGGTGGAGATGCAGCCGAGATGCCTACTTGTGAACTGAAAGAAGAAGACTTCCTGAACGGAACCATCGACATTCTGGGTGTGCTGGTAAAAGCAGGACTGACCGCTTCCAGATCTGAGGCTAGACGTGCCGTAGAACAGGGCGGTGTTACCGTAGAAAATGAGAAGGTAACAGATATCAAGACTGTTTATACACCGGAGAGCTTTGCCGGAGATGGTATCGTGGTGAAGCGCGGTAAGAAGAACTTTAAGAGAGTAAAGATGTAAGAGAATAACATCATAAATGAATAAATAGCCTGCCTTGACTTAATTGGTCAAAGCAGGCTTTTGTTAAAAACGGGAGGTATTTAGACTTATGAAAAATGTATGTGTTATTACCGGTGGCGGCAGCGGAATGGCTTGACCGCTGAAAAACGTATGGGTACTCCGGAAGAGCTGGGGTATGCGATTGCTACTGTGGCAGATGAAAGAAATGGGTATCTTGCAGGGGTGGATGTGCTCTGTGATGGGGGTAGTGTTGTTGGGAAGAACCTTCGGTAACCAATCCGTAAAGAGATGAACATTAACGAGTGGGAAGCTTAGCCTTCCCACATTTTTTGACTATGAGATGGCCCAGAAGTCATGTATGGGGAGAAACAGTTGTAAAATTTTGTTGTGATTTTAAGGCCTTAGAGAAGGCTGCGGACGGATGAATAGGAGGATAGCTCTCGTGGAATTTCTCTCTTTAAGGGAAGAGTCTTCTAAAAAGGCACTAAGCTATCCTCAACATCCCCAATATCACGATTTAGTGTGAGAAGCAGCGAAGCTCGTTGGATATCATTTGTGCGCTATTGGCAAAGCGGCTGTTAAGATCAAACGCGTGATTCATGGGACCTGAACCTTTGCCAAGGTCAAGCATAGCTGCAAGCGTTCCGGAAATATATTCTTTTGCTCTCTGAACGGATGCTTCAAGATCAAAGCCTTTGGCCAGGTTGGACGCAATGGCAGATGAGAGAGTGCAGCCTGTACCGTGTGTGTTGGGATTATCAATCCGTTTTCCCTCGAACCAACGAGATGTACCGTTTGCATATAAAAGGTCGTTGGCATCGTTTACACTGTGCCCGCCTTTCAGTAATACGGCGCAGCCGTAGACCTCGCTGATTTGTTTTGCTGCTTTTATCATATCTTCTTTGTCGGAAATGGACATTCCGGACAGAATTTCCGCTTCGGGAATATTCGGCGTAACAAGGGTGGCAAGTGGTAAAAGCTTCTCTATCAGTGTAGATACTGCATCGGTTTTCAGCAATTTGGAGCCGCTGGTAGCTACCATGACGGGATCTACTACAATATTTCTTGCCTCATAGTACCTGAGTCTGTCGGCTATTACCCTGATCAGTTCTGCCGAAGATACCATGCCGATCTTTACCGCATCGGGATAGATATCCTCGAATACGGCATCAATCTGTTGTTTTAAAAATTTCGGAGAAGATTCTAAAATCGCTGTCACGCCGGTCGTGTTTTGTGCTGTCAGTGCCGTAATCGCACTCATGGCGTAAACACCATTCATCGTCATTGTTTTAATATCTGCCTGAATGCCGGCGCCTCCGCAGGAATCCGATCCTGCGATTGATAATGCTGTTCTCATAATTTTTTACTCCTTTTTGAAAAATAACATTATTTTTGTATTGCGACAGAGAGTGGTGCCCCCGGTCTGCCGCCGGAGCCTTAGATTCCAAGTTTTATATTTGCCTGTTCTCTTAGCTCTTCAGCCGCTTTTTTCGAATCATCTGCCTTCATAATGGCAGAGACGACACAGATCCCGGAAATAGGAATGCCTTTTAATACATCAATATTGTCCTTGTTCAGACCGCCAATCGCATTGACGGGAATCGGAACGGCTTTACAGATATTGGCAAGTGTTTCGGTGGAGGTGAGCACGGTCTTTACCTTAGTCGTTGTGGGGTAAATGGCACCTACGCCCAGATAATCGGCTCCCTGACTGTACGCTTCTTTTGCCTGCTCCACTGTTTTGGCAGTAGCGCCGATAATTTTATCATTACCGAAGAGGCTTCTTGCAATGTCAATAGGCATATCGCTTTGACCTAGATGCACACCTTCGGCATCGACAGCCATGGCAACGTCCAATCTGTCATCGATAATCAGCGGGACATGATACTGCCTGGTTAATTTATGAACCTTCCGGGCAAGGTCAAGATATTCCCTTGTAGTCTTATCTTTCTCACGAAGCTGCAGAAGAGTGACACCGCCTTTTAAAGCCGCCTCGGTCCTGTACAGAAATTCCTCTTCGCTAAATGCCGTGCTGTCGGTAATAAAGTAAAGACTTGAATCAAATGCTTTCAACGTTAAATTCCTCCAAATCTAAATAGTTTGTTACCTCTTCATTCGTTAAGGTGGAAAGATGGTCCAGCAAATTCACCATAAAGCTGCCGGAACCTTTTGCGGTTTCGGACAGCTGGCCGCAGATGCCCAATACAGCGCAGGCAGTTACAACAGCTGATATGTCCTGATTTACAGATAAATAGCAGGCGCACAAAGCGCCCAGCATACATCCGGTGCCTGTTACTGCTGCAAGCTGCGGTGTACCGTTTTTGATATACACGAT
Organism: Lachnospiraceae bacterium; assembly: GCA_017465845.1. Lineage (GTDB taxonomy): Bacteria > Bacillota > Clostridia > Lachnospirales > Lachnospiraceae > Acetatifactor. The sequence goes on from JAFTVH010000144.1 coordinate 10,136, forward strand.
TTGTTTTCCATCTGTTACAATGTCGGTTTTACCGCTTGCAAGGATGATTGTATGATATTTTCGGGCAAGCTCAGATGCAGCTTTGCTGACAGCAGACTTTTCCAGGGAGCCATCTGCATCCACACCTGAGGAGTGATAGGCAGCGTTGTACAGTGCATTGATCTCGGAATAGTTGCCTTTGATTACTGTTGGCTTTCCGTTTTTAATCAAAGCGCAGGCATAGCTGCGGCGAAGCCCGGAACAGGCTATGCCCACAATATCCAGAAGCAATGGTATATTTTTTTCCATGACTGCCTGGGCAGATAGTTGCATGGATTCCATTCTGGCATCAGTAATATTCCCAAGATTCAGCATAAGAGCCTGGGCGGTAGCGGTGATTTCAGCCACCTCTTTCGGATGCTCCGCCATAATGGGGCGGGCGCCAACTGCAAGGATACTGTTAGCGCACTGATTTATGGAAATCGGATTGGTGATGCAATGGATCAGGGGATGAAGCTCTTTCACGGAGCTTCGGATTTTATTTATCATGTTTTATCAGCCTTCTTTACTTTTTTGAAAAGAAAATAGAGCACAGCGGCTACTGCGAAAAATGCCAGTGCCGAGTAGGAGAGATAGGACCATATGGAAGAGGTCAGCTCGAACAGGTCTGCAAGGATTTCGATGCCAACGAAACAGATAGCTCCCAATGCTGCAATGGTCAGGGCATTTGACAGAACACTGCTTTTATCCGTATAGCTTCCGGAATTCAGCATAGTCTGAATCTTTGTAAGCATTCCGTTGTCTGTAAGCTTGCGTAAGAATACATACGCAATGCTGCCTCCGATGAGCGTTCCGCAGGTAAAGGACGGAACATAGAATAGCCAGCTTAATCCTTCTTTTCCCCATAAATATGTCATGACAGGGTAGGAGACCAGCGCGCCGATGATACCGGTTCCGATGACCTCACCCAGTACAGCACAGATGATTTTACCTTTGGACGCTCTGTAAAAGACACCTGAAAGGAAAGCACCGAAGATTGCACCGGTCAGGGCAAGGGGCGGTATTCCCATAAGCAGCATTCTGATAATACCGATCAGTGTTGCACATAGAAGCGAATACCACGGCCCCAGAAGCACAGAGCACACAATGTTGATAAAATGTGCCATCGGGCACATTCCTTCGACCCTGAGTATGGGTGAAATAACAACACCTAGTGCAATCAGCATAGACAGCATAACCATTCTTAATAAATCCTTTGATTTTTTCATGAAATTTTCCTCTTTTCGCGTATTGTACGAAACCGGTTGGGCTTCGCTCGGTCGAGAATCTATTTTCTCCTCTCACCCCGAAACACGGGTTCCCATCGCAAAAATACAAGACACAAGGAGCTCCCCTTCTATCCGCCCGGGCCTTACCGGGATATTAACTTGTCACCTTCTTTCCATAAATGAAGCAAAAAAACGGAAGCTGCCTGATATGGCTGCTTCCGCTAAAATACTTGTTTTAAATTCAGTGAAATATACATGTTGTATGTATGCATATTTAACAGTATCCCTACGTTGGCATTATCCAAATCAGGTTATCGGTCGAAGGTCATACCTTCCTCTCAGCCTGTCATACAAGCTCCCGTCTGTTTGATTGTTGTGCATATTATACACCATGGTTAGGAAGTTTGCAAGATAGTTGCAAAAATCTACTTAATGCTTGAATGATTACTGAATTTGGATTATAATAATCTAAAATCAGTAAATGAAGTGAGGTGCTGTAAATGTTTCTCGGAAGAAAAGAAGAATTAAAATTATTGGAAGAAATGTATGCCTCAGAGAAATTCGAATTCTTGGTATTATACGGTCGCCGCCGTGTGGGTAAGACGTCCTTGCTGCGTGAATTTTATAAAAGTCATGGAGGTGTTTTCTTTTCTGCTCAGGAAAAGAACGATACGTTGAATTTAGAAGACTTTTCGAAGACGGCACAAGGTCTTTTTGAACAGCGTTTTTTTGGAACATTTTCAAATTGGGAAGCGGCTTTTGAGTATGTGGGATCAAAATGCAATGATGAGAAGCTGCTTATTATTATTGACGAATTCCCTTTTATCGCAGGCGAGAATCCTTCCGTTAAGAGCATTTTGCAGCACACTATTGATCATAAATGGAAAGAGAAAAAGATTTTTCTCATATTGTGTGGTTCCAGTGTGAGTTTTATGGAAAATGAGGTTATGGGATATAAGAGTCCGCTTTACGGTCGTGCCACGGCGCAACTGGAGGTACAACCATTTGACTATTTTGACAGCGGGATATTTTTTCCTGAATATTCTAACGAAGAAAAGCTTCTTGCCTATGGTATCCTGGGAGGAATTCCTTGTTATTTGCAGGCCTTTAATGACAAAGAGAATATTCAGGATAACATTGCGCGCAGGATTTTGAAGACAGGTTCTTTTCTGAAAGATGAACCTCAGCTTCTTCTGAAAATGGAATTGAGGGAACCGGCTGTTTATAATAGCATATTTGAAGCAATTGCAGGCGGGGCCAGCCGAATGAACGAAATATCTCAGAAGATTCATGAGGAGAGTCAAAAGTGCGCAAAATATATCAACACTTTGCGAAACATCAGGCTTTTAAACAAAATCACACCATGTGGAGAGCCGGAATCTTCTAAGAAGAGTATTTATGCTATTGCTGATAATTATTATGCATTCTGGTATCATTATGTATTTGCAAACAGGAGTTATTATGAGATGATGGGGGAAGAAAGTGCGGCGGAAGAAATTATGGAACCGGAAAGTATATCTGATTATATGGGACATGTATTTGAGTCAATATGTCTTCAATATATGATTCGGCAGGCTAAAAACAGAAGGCTGCCTTTTGTGCCTTATGAAATCGGTAAGTGGTGGGGAAATAATCCTATGAAGCGATCACAGGATGATATTGATATTCTTGCTTTTGACAAGAAGCGGCAGTCCGCAATCTTTTGTGAATGTAAGTACAAAAATGAGGCCTTTGACAAAAAGGAATATGAGGATTTGATGTGTGCTTCAAATATTTTCACTGAGCCACAAAAACGTTATTATTATGTGTTCAGTAAGGGCGGATATACGGAGTGGGTAAAAATGGAAGCCAAGAAAGATGATGTATGCTTGTTGGAAATTGATGATTTGTTCACAATGGATTGCGACTGACCGGATTTGTCTCATTGAGGTATTTGTTGTATTACGCTGCTGGTTGTAGTCGTTGGTCAGGGCAGAATGGAAGTGTTAGTCTTAAATTGAACGGAATAAAGCAAAAGAGGTATAAAATGTTTCATAAAGAAGAATTACAAGAACAAATCAAAACAATGGGGATCACCCCATCAGATACCGTTTTAATGCACACATCCATGCGCGCCGTAGGTGAAGTGGAAAATGGAGCCCATGGAGTAATTGACGCATTTCGTGACTATTTAAGCGACGGACTCTTCCTGGTTCCTACCCACACCTGGGCCAATGTCAACCGGGAACAGCCGGTATACGATGTGCGAAGCACCGTTCCCTGTATCGGTGCGTTGCCAAGAGCAGCAGCTTTCAGAACGGATGGCATGCGTTCCCTGCATCCCACCCACTCTATTTGGGCGATCGGCAAAGGCGCGGCTGAATATGTAAAGAAGGAAGAAAATGCACCGACGCCCGGAACACCGGGATATGCCTGGGACAGGCTTGCAGAAGTTAATGCTAAGATATTGCTGGTTGGTGTTGGGCATGATAAGAACACCTTTATTCATGCGGTAGAGGAGGTCGCTGATATTCCCGACCGGCTTCAGAGAGACCCCTATGAGGTGACCATATATGACTGGTATGGCAATGTGCACCGTCATCTTTATGCCGGTCATTATTGTAGTAAGTCGACGGACGTATCCAGGCAGTTTGTAAATTTTGAAAAGCCGCTTGTAGCGCTTGGCGCACAAAAATCCGGCAGACTTGGGAATGCAGAGGTTCGTATCGTTGACGCGAAAAAGTGCCGGGACATCATACTGAAAATATATTCCCGCACGGACAAGGATTTGTGTATCGAATACATGGACATTCCGGAAGAATTATATAGATTGTGACTATGTAGGCATTATTTCCGGAAATGATGTACCGAATAAGCTGGAGAAAAATCGTTCTTTTGCAAATCGCTATCAGGATGCGCCTTTACCCTACCAATACTTTTCCCACAAAACCCTTCTTATGAGAAAGCTGAAAGATGTAGATATGTGGCTGCAGGAAAATAAAGTCACCAATCTGAAAATTGCAGCCAAATGTCTGAACGGAATTCATGTAGGAGAGGAATATCTGGAAGGGGAATGGCGTGTAGCCGCTGAACCTGAATATCGTTATGAAGTGGAAGAACGCAATCACGAAATACGCAGCGAATATTGGGGCGGATATAGCCGCCATAATGAAATCTATCAAAAGCAGTATGACCTGGAGGGAAATCTGCTGGGTGAAAAGCTTGTTGTGAAAAACTCAGCAATTATGATGTATTCTCCTTTTTTGGAGGATAAAGCTTGAAGTTGAGGGAGGAAAAAATTGTGATAGAAGTAAGTCATATAACGAAAGAGTTTGTGTCCCCGAAGAAGTACCCGGGGCTGAAAGGAGCCATCAAAGGGCTCTTTTCCAATGAAAAAGTATCAAAGAAAGCAGTGGACGATATTTCTTTTACCATAGAAGCCGGGGAAATCGTCGGTTACATAGGCAGTAATGGAGCAGGCAAGTCTACTACCATTAAAATGATGACAGGGATTTTGAATCCTACCGAGGGCCGGTGCATGGTAAACGGCATCAACCCCTGTAAGCAGAGAAAGGAAAATGCCCGGAATATCGGTGTGGTATTCGGACAGCGTACCCAGCTGTGGTGGGATCTGCCTCTGAGTGAATCCTTCACCATATTAAAAGAAATTTACGATGTGTCAGATGAGGATTACAAAGAACGGATGGTGTTTCTGAACAATGTTCTTGAGCTTCAGGACTTCTTTGACAGACCGGTACGTACCTTGTCTCTTGGGCAGCGTATGAGGGCTGACCTGGGCGCAGCGCTTCTGCACAATCCAAAGGTACTGTATCTGGATGAGCCCACCATAGGACTGGACCTTGTGGTAAAGGACAATATTCGCAAAGCCATCAAAGAAATCAATGAAAAATATCAGACTACGGTAATCCTTACCACCCATGATATCGGAGACATTGAGGAGCTTTGCAGCCGTATCATTATCATTGATCAGGGAAAGAAAATATATGACGGTTCCCTGGAAGCATTGAAGGATACCTATGGAACGAAACGAAAGGTTTCCATGGAAGTAAAGAAGCCGGAAAAAGTGGAACATCTCAATCTGGCAGAAAGACTGGGAGTCACAGCACAAGAATGTTCCATGGAAGTAGATAAGGAGCAAAAAGTATTAACAGTAACCTTTGACAAGCATAAGCTTCAGGTGCCTCAGATCATGAATGCAGTGATGGAACTGACAGAGGTACAGGATGTGAAGATTCAGGAAACAGAGCTGGCTGAGATTGTAAAGCAGATTTATAATCATGGATTTACGGGTCAGGAAGCATAAGGACGGGGAGATGTGTATGAAAAAGAAATTACGGATTTATCTTCCCTTCGCATCCAATGAATTAAAACGTCAGATGGCTTATAAAGGTGCCTTTTACCTGTTTATTTTTATCAGCCTGTTCGGTTCCTTTATCCAGTACTTTCTTTGGATGGCTATCTACGGAAGCGCGGAGAATTCTGTGCTGGGTGGCCTGACACGGGAAGAGATGGTGGTCTATATTTTTATGGTATACGTGACCGGTTCTGTGGTGATGATCAGTATCTCAGACTGGGTCAGTGATGATGTGGTCAAGGGCACTGTGGCAATGAATCTGATCAAGCCCATTGACTACCGAATGAGCCTGATTTCCAGGGCAATGGGGCAGGTGGTGTATCGTTTTCTGGTACCGGGAGTGTTTATCTGGATTGGTCTGGAGATTTATAAAGTGACTGTACTGGGACTGTCGGTTACCGGTGTGACCAATGTACTGCTGTATCTGGCAAGCTGCATTATGAGCTTTTTTATTTATGTATTATTTGATTTCTGTTTTGGAATGGTGGCCTTTTTTACCACTTATATATTCGGAATGCTGATGGCAAAGGAGGCCCTTTTAAGCTTTCTGACCGGTCAGCTGATTCCCTTGAGCTTCTTCCCTGAAGTGGTGCAGAAGGTGTTTGATTATCTGCCTTTTTCATCCATGGTGTATACACCGGTGATGATCTATCTGGGAAAATACAGTGATGCGCAGTTGTGCTTTGTACTGGCAAGACAGGCAGCCTGGGTGGTTATTTTGTATGTGCTCGGCAGCCTCATCTGGAAGCAGGTGACCAAGCGGCTTGTGGTACTTGGCGGCTAAAGAGGGGGGAGAATATGGTAAAGAAAGTAAAGCGTTATTTCAGACTTTATAAAGTGCTGATCTCACAGTTTTTTAAGGTGATCTTACAATCCAAAGTGGACTTCCTGATGGGACTTCTGGGATTTTTCCTGACACAGGTTATGGGAATCGCTTTCCTGTATCTGGTGTTTGAGCAGATTCCTTCTCTGCAGGGATGGACGCTGGACCAACTGATATTCATATACGGTTTTGCCCAGATACCGAGAGGTATCGACCATCTTTTGACTGATAATATCTGGATGGTGGCATGGCGGCTGGTCATCAACGGAGATTTTGACAGATATATGCTGAGGCCTATGAACATTTTCTTTCAGGTGATTGCGGAGAAACTGCAGCCGGATGCATTGGGTGAACTTCTGATTGGAGCCATTCTGGTAGTAATTTCTCTGGGAAAAGGAATTGTGATCGTGGATGCGGGACGAATCCTGCTGTTCGTGGTGTCTGTCCTTGCAGGAGCGTTGATCTATACCTCCATTAAGCTCTTTTTTGCTTCACTGGCTTTCTGGGTGAAGATCAGCGGACCTTTTTTGCAGGTGGCTTATGAAATGGCCAATTTTGCAAAGTATCCTACCGAGATCTATGCAAAAGCAATCCGCTTTATCATTACCTGGGTGATTCCATTTGCCTTTGTGGCATATCTGCCCGCCAGCTTTTTCCTGAAACAGGAAGTGTCGGCTGCGGTAATCGGGATTGAATATATGATTGCAGTGGTGTTCTGGTGCATCGCCTATGCAGTGTTCAATCATGGGACAAAAGTGTATGAAAGCGCCGGGAATTGACTGCGTAACTTGACATGGAAGGAGAAAAATTATGATTTTTCCGGAAAAACTGGAACCGGGTGATGTGATTGGTCTGGTTGCACCTTCATCCCCTGTTGCTTCAGACAAAATTGATGAATGTGTTGTACTTTTGCAAAATATGGGTTATCGGGTGAAAGAAGGTGCCAGCTGTCGAAAGACATATCACGGATATCTGGCCGGAAGGGATGAGGAACGAGCCAAAGATATCAATGATATGTTCGCTGATAAGGATGTGAAAGCCATTTTTTGCCTGAGGGGAGGAAACGGCAGTGTTCGAATAATGGATTTATTGGATTATGAAATGATTAAGCGGAATCCTAAAATATTTGTAGGTTATTCGGATATTACGAATCTGCTTATAGCATTTAATACCTTGTGCGGTTTCGTTACATATCATGGTCCTATGGTCTATTCCAATATGCTGAAACACTATGATCCTTATACGAAAGCAGGCTTTGAGGCTGTTCTGAATATGAAGGAGCAGTATATATTTCAGAATCCACCTGAAAAAGAGATAAACGTACTGGTACCCGGAAAGGCTGTCGGCCAGCTGGTCGGAGGTAATTTATCCCTGCTGATCAATATGCTGGGGACCTATTGGGCACCGAGCTTTCAGGATAAGATATTGTTCATAGAAGACATCTATGAAAATATTCCCAATATTGATCGGATGGTCTGCCAGATGAAAGCTTTGGGGATTTTCGAACAGATAGCCGGATTGCTCATTGGTGATTTCAGTGAATGTGAAAATGAGTACGATTCCAATTTCCTGATCAATGAGTATATACAGGATCAGTTCGCTGATTTAAAGGTTCCTGTTATGTATAACATCGGAGTCGGGCATTGTTATCCTACCGGAAGCCTGATTATGGGGTGTGATTGCCGGATTGATACCGATAAAAAAGAGATTATATTAAAAAGATAAACATCGTTTTTCGCCAAATTGAAGATACGTCTTTCATGTGGCAACTCTATACTGCAGTGTTCGCTATTGCAAGAATTGTTGGGTGAAGTGCCCAACGTATTGATGAATTAATCTGCAAAGATAAGATCATCTGTCCGGCTTACATGAGTGTGATGGATGAAAGGTTAAATAGCGGTGAACAAAAATCTCCAAACTGAGTAATTTGTTTCAGTTTGGAGATTTAAGTGACTTTGCTGTTATTATAAGGATTTTAGATGATGTTAACTAAATCCGGTAATTTGAATTTTGCTTGTAATTAATAATATCTTTTATGATTTTCAGCAAAGCTTCCTGGTCATTAACAGTTTGATTAATAATAAGAGAATAACACTGATTAGCGATGTTTTCAGATTTCTTCTTTGCAACGATATTTTCAAAAAGCTGTGACATAGGATAATCTAAAGCTAAACAAATTTTTTCTATACTTTCCAGAGTTGCGTTTTTTTCACCACGTTCCAGTTGTCCTATATAAGTTGGATGTAATCCAGCTAATTCTGCAACTTTTTCTTGACTATATCCCATTTCTCGTCGTTTTGCTCTTAAGCGATCTCCTACAATTTGGGCGATATCAGACATAACCCCACCTCCTAGAATAGTTCAATATTTTCAAAAAACTCTTATTCTATACTATTATTATTAAAAACTATTTAAAACAGACTATTGACACTGGAAAAGACGAGATATATACTATAAATACTGAACCAATACTAAAAGTATAAAAAAGTGATAAATAAACGGGGAGCGTGTCAAAATGAAGAAATGGATTAGTATCATATTAGGCTGCGTGTGCGCTATTTTAGCATGTGCCTGCGCATCTGAAAAAAACGATGAGGTAAAATTTTCCACAGAAAAAGATTTAACAGTGGAATACGGAGATTATGAAGTAATTGAGGAAAAAAATATTCCTGTAGAAGACGATGTTACAATGAAAACCTCAAGTAATGCTTCATGTATTGGTGAAGACTACACTTTAGATAACAATTCATGCATTATTCCTTTACCGAGGAGTAATAATGTTGATTTAGAGGGATGGGCAATATGTATCAAAGTAGATGGCAACTTTAAGCTTTCTGACGTACAATATTTAAACGGTTTAGACAAAAATGGTGAAATTGTCGATACACATTTAAACTATGAACTAAAAGATAATTTGCTTTATATTACACCGGATCAATATAAAATGGAAGGAGATAGCATAGTAATTGATGATGAAATAGATGTAGATTCTTCATTAACAAGCTATGCAAAAATAATTCATTCAAGCGATGCAGATAATCTCGGAATAATTATTTCCTTAAAGGATAACGAGATTTTGCAAGCAATAGTTTATTATACATATGAAGAAGTATTATACACTTATATGCCTTCGGCAAAATATTATGCAGATGAAAAACATATTACAGGATGCAAATATGGATTTTCTGAAGGAGTTTGTTGGGTGGAAACATCTCATGACGATTTTAATACGACATCACTAAGTCTCATCAATTACAATGGTGATATATTGGCTTCATTCGACACAGATAATCTATTAGAATATTCTAATTTTGAAAATGGTATGTCCATAATAAAAAGAGAAGATTCTTCTACAGAAATGATTAATTCCGAAGGTGAAGTGGTAATAGCTGTTGATGCGTTGGGGAAAGTGATTTCTACACAACTTGCAGAAATTAATGAAAACGTGAGTGCCGAATTATTTCGGGGTGGATATATTTTATTGAAAAAAGAGGAATCAAGTTTTAATAGTTCTAACACATATGTAGCTTTAGTTGACGGTAATGGTAATTACATAATAGATTGGGCGGACCAAAAAGATTTTTTCCCTCAAGGATGTGTTCGCTTTAAATATATGGGGAATGATACATTTGCATTTAGTTCAAATTCGCATAGTATTATTGATGATAAAATAAATGAAACTGTTTTTTACAATATTGAAACAAAAGTGTATTCGCCACGCGTTAGTTTTTATGACATGCACTTATATAGTTTGCTTACTTTAGAGGATGATTTTGATATGAATAGTTGGGTTATTGCGGGTGATGGCAATAAATTGGGAAGTAATATTTATGTTATAAATACCAGGAATGGAGCATGTTACAATCTTGGCAGTTTTTACGATGACTATTTATTTGGAAAGTATTCTGATGATTGCTTTGTAATGATAGGCATGGATAATGATCACGTATGTAGGTTTGGAATATTTGATACAAATGAATGTGTTTACAAAGATCTTAATTTTCCATATTTAAGTAAAATAGATGATGTACCGGTTTTAAGACATACGTCGTCAACAGCAATAACGAGAACTTATAGTGATGAGGTAGGATATTTCTTTAGCGATAATGCACTGTTACTTGGTATGAAAGGTGAGGATGGTCTGCAATATTTTACATTGATTAATAAGTCGGGTGAAATGGTCATTGAGCCAACACTTGGAGAAGCTGAGAAAGGTTTAGGGGAAGGCAGATTTCTGGTAAAAATTGATGACAAATACTGTGTGTTGGATAATAACGGTAAAGAAGTATTTAGTACTGTAAAAGTAAATGATAAAGAATTAAGTATTAGCAGTATTACTTCATATAAAGAAGGACTTGCGCATGTGAATTTGTCTTCCGGCTGGAGTGGTTTTGTTGATGTGAACGGAGAAGTAGTGTTCGTAGGAAGTTATGTTTCAGACGTGAGTTTGAAAGAAGACAATTTCGCAAGCGGTGATGAAGAAGATAGTATATTGGGATTGTTTACATTAAAGGAAACCAAAATAAGTGATAATACCATTAGCTTGTTACCTGTATATGAAGACGTATATAATGCGGAAAAAGGCTTATATGAATATACAATTAATTACAATAAATTGCAGGGCTCATATATACTACATAAGATATCGGGTATTATTGAAGTAGAAGCAAATAGTGAAGAGGCAATAGAGACGGTTAGTTTTTCCGCAGAACCAACATACATAAATAAAGAAAAAATTATGTCGTATTTATGCCAACTCTATGGAGAGTCTTATGAAAAATTGGAGAGAAACACTTTGCGATGGAGTACGGGAATTATGAATATTGATTATTCATTAACAGAACAAAATCTTAATATTCTATGGTATTTAAAAGAATAATAGTTTTGTACATTTTAGTAAAAGGAGAGTAAGAAATATTTAGCAAGGAGGTCCTGTTGTAAAGAGATGAATTACGATGAAATTAAAAACTATTTATCAATATTAGTTGATATGGAAAAGAATATGTATATACAAGAGTGTATGCTTCGCGAGTTGTCAAATAAATATGCACGTTTAGGAATCAAAAGAGATTTTCGTCTGCCGGAGCAGCATCAGGCAAGTGCTGACTATATGGAAGAAATAGGAACAGTCGGTATTGTAATAGGTGTAATCGTTGCAATTATAGTAACGATATTTAACTTTGGGTCAATGTGGAATGGCAGTTGGGGGATTTTTGCAATATTTGGAGCTCCGGTAGTTGGCGTTTTTTGGGGATTATGTGCAGGTGGTGTATTTGGACTTATATTGGGACTGATTATTGCCACGGAAAAGAAGAAACAGTATCAAAAAAAATTAGATGATGAATATAGGTTTGAGATAAAAGAGTATCAAAGACAAACGAAAGATGATGAAAAAAGAGTCAATAACGAAATATTAAGGAAAAAATTTATTAGTCAACAGTTAGAGTTACTTAAAGAACAATATGTAAATACGAAACGTAATTTGGAAGTATTATATGACTACAATATCATTCATGATGATTATAAATATGATATTGTTGCAATCTGCTCTTTCTATCAATATTTTGATAAAAAGAGAACTTTGAGTCTGGGATTTGATTCAAAAACAGGTGATAAGGGAGCTTATAACATTTATGAAGAAGAGAAAAGGCTGGGAATTATTATAAGCAAGCTGGATGATGTACTAAATAAACTGGATATGGTTATTGAAAATCAGCGTACTATTGCGGATACCTTAAATCAAGCGAATAATACGATTAATTATTTGAATGGAAATATTCAGAAAATGTGTAATCAAATTAATTCAGTTAATGCCTCAATAGAGAATCAAACAGCAATTGAGGCATATAACAATGAGAGAATACAAAAGGAACTGGATTATATAAATACCATGAATATCATTTATAAATGGCATTGAAATTAATTGTAAGTTGATTGCATCCCAAGCTGCCAAAAAGCCACCGCGCTGGCTGCTGCCACATTCAACGAGTCCACTCCATGAGCCATAGGAATGCGCACTGTATAATCGCAGTCTGCAATTGTAGAGGAAGCCAGACCGTCACCTTCTGTGCCCAGCACGATAGCCAGTTTCTCCTCAGCCATTAGCCGTGGATCATCAATACTGATGGAATCGTCGCTCAATGCCATGGCAGCAGTCTTAAAGCCCAGTTCCTTTAAAAGTGTCATACCCGGCTGCGGCCATGCTGCTTCTTCATTCCCAAGAAATGTCCAAGGTATCTGAAAGACAGTACCCATGCTGACTCTGATGGAACGTCTGTACAGTGGATTGCTGCACGCAGGGGTGAGCAGTACTGCATCAATATTCAGTGCTGCAGCAGAGCGGAATATGGCACCAATATTGGTAGGATTCATGATATTTTCCAATATTGCAATCCGACGGGCATCTGCGCATACTTCCTCCACAGCGGGCAACTTCGGACGAAGCATGGCACAAAGCACACCGCGGGTCAGTTGAAAGCCGGTGAGTTGTGTCAGAACATCAAATTCAGCGGTATAGACAGGAATATCTCCGCAGCGTGCAATGACTTCCTGCGCCTGCCCCGTGATATGTTTTCGTTCCAGTAAAAGAGAAACAGGAACACATCCGGCAGCGAGAGCGCGCTCAATTACCTTGGGGCTTTCTGCAATGAAAAGTCCTTTTTCGGGTTCGTGGCGGTTGAGTAATTGATTCTCTGTAAGGCGGGCGTAGACATCAAGTTCCGGGGCAGCGAAGTCAGTTATTTCAATAATATTTGGCATGTATCATAATCTCCTTGAGAAAAATCGTCAGTGCGGGCTCCTACGCACACAGGGTAACAGTTCAGACGCGCCATTCGCAAAGCCGCACCTACGGTGCTTTCCGCTGCTCATAATCTGGCGCTCAGCACAAGCCCATATGCATGCACAAAATCATGCGAGCCTGATTTTGTGCATGCATACGGACTTGTCTGAACTGTTACCGCACAGGTTGTTGTTCTGAGCGCATGGCTGAATAGTAATATAGATTATAGCGCCAGGACAGAAGGCTGTCAAATAGAAGAATAATCAAAATCCCTCCCGCATATACATATACCAGTATATGCAGGAGGTTTTTCTATGAATCATTCAATGAATACATACGATCTCTACCACGATATCCAGGAGCGGACCGGCGGCGAGATCTATATTGGCGTAGTAGGCCCTGTCCGCACCGGTAAATCCACCTTTATCAAACGTTTCATGGATGTCATGGTTCTTCCATACATGGAAGATGAACATGCCCGCGTGAGAGCACAGGATGAGATGCCCCAGAGCGCAGGCGGCAAGACGATTACTACCACGGAACCTAAATTTATTCCGAAAGAAGCAGCAAAAGTTGCATTAAATGATGATGTGGAAGTGTCGGTCCGGCTCATTGACTGTGTCGGTTATATGGTAGACGGAGCAGCCGGTCATCTGGAAGAAAATGAGGAACGAATGGTAAAGACTCCCTGGTTCGATCATGAGATACCCTTCACCCAGGCGGCAGAAATCGGCACTGATAAAGTCATGAATGACCACTCTACAATCGGTCTTGTAGTGACCACAGATGGCAGCTTTGGAGATATCCCCAGGAACAATTATCTGGCAGCAGAGGAGAAGACGATTCTGGCACTGAAGCGTCTTGGAAAGCCTTTTCTGGTACTGTTAAACAGTCAGAAGCCTTTTTCTGATGAGGTAAAAAAACTGGCGGAAGAGATTGCGGCAAAATATGGAGTGACCGTTCTTCCGGTCAATTGTGAGCAGCTGAAAAAAGAGGATATTCACAGGATTTTGGAGCAGATTCTTTACGAATTTCCTATCTCTGTCATGGAGTTTTATATGCCGAAATGGGTGGAGATGCTGCCGTCAGATAATCGGATGAAGCAGGAATTGATTGAGAAAGCTTTTGCACTGATGAAAACATATGATACCGTACGGGATGTGGTGTCAAATCCGGTTCAAATGGACAGTCAATATATCAAACGGACAAAGACCGATTCAGTCAATATGTCTGACGGCTCCATAAAAGTGCTGCTTGATGTGGACGATTGTTACTATTATGAGATGCTGTCCGAGATGATTGGAGAAGATATCACAGATGAATATCAGCTGATCGGTAAGTTGAAGGAATTTGCGGCTATGAAGAAGGAATATGCCAAGGTCTTAAGTGCAGTCAATTCTGTGCGCATGAAAGGGTATGGTGTTGTGACTCCGGAGAAAGGAGAGATTACCTTAAATCAGCCTGAACTGATCAAGCATGGCAGTAAATTCGGTGTAAAAATTAAGGCAGTCAGCCCATCTATTCACATGATCCGGGCCAATATTGAAACGGAGATTGCCCCTATTGTGGGAACCCAGGAACAGGCAGATGATCTGATCAAGTACATCAATCAGGCAGATAATTCAGACCAGGGTATCTGGGATACTAATATTTTCGGCAAAACGGTAGAGCAGCTGGTGGGCGAGGGAATCACCTCTAAAGTGGCTTCCATCGGTGAAGAAAGCCAGGTGAAGCTTCAGGATACCATGCAGAAGATCGTCAATGACAGTAACGGCGGGATGGTATGCATTATCATTTAGATAACGGATAAAGTAATGAGCAGTCTGTAAATATTTTTGATTTTACAGGCTGCTTCTTGCATGGATGAGATCAGACGACAGAACTGTTTTGATAATCCGGTATATTTATTAAAAAAAATAAGAAAAAGATATTATTTTTAGAAAATTTATGATATACTTTAAACTGTATTTTTATTGAAAGCTGTGAAGCAATATTTGTTTGGGAAAGGAGTCTTATGAACCCGGTATTTGAGAAACTGATGAAGTGTTACAAATGTGTAAGAGAGAAGACGGATTTTGTACCGGATGTGGCAATCGTATTGGGCTCAGGTCTGGGAGAGTATGCGAAGCAGATTGACGTTGTATTTGAGCTTCCTTATTCGGAAGTAGAAGAGTTCCCGGTATCTACGGTTCCCGGGCATGCAGGGAAGTTTATCTTTGGTTATGTAGAGGGCGTTCCGGTGGTATGTATGAAAGGGCGTGTTCATTACTACGAAGGTTATCCCATTACAGATGTAGTGTTGCCTGCCAGATTGATGAAGCTGATAGGGGCAAAGATTCTGTTCCTGACCAACGCTGCCGGAGGGGTAAATACTTCTTTCCATGCAGGAGACCTGATGCTGATAAGGGATCATATTGCGTGCTTTGCGCCAAATCCCCTGATTGGTCCCAATATTGATGAACTGGGTGTCAGATTCCCGGATATGAGCCGGGTTTATGACAGAGAGCTTCAGGAGATCATTCGCGACACAGCCAAGGAGCAGCGTGTCTATCTGCAGGAGGGCGTCTATGCCCAGCTGACGGGGCCTTCCTTTGAATCGCCGGCAGATATCCGTATGATGCGGGTACTGGGAGCAGATGCGGTTGGTATGAGTACCGTGGTAGAGGCTATTGCTGCCAATCACATGGGTATGCGAATCTGCGGTGTGTCCTGTATCAGTAATCTGGCTGCCGGAATGACGGAGAATCCACTTACTCATGAAGAGGTGCAGGAAGCGGCAGATATGGCGGCACCTAACTTTACCAGTCTGGTGACGGAAAGCGTGAAGAAGATGGGGCAGCTTGTAAAATGAGGCTTACAAAATGAAAATAGAAGTTACAGAACTGATCAGGAAAGCGTTGGAAGCCCGAAATAGCGCCTATGTTCCCTATTCGGGCTATCAGGTGGGCGCAGCACTTCTGACAGAGGATAAGAAAATATACTGTGGCTGCAACGTGGAAAATGCTTCCTACGGCGCGACCAACTGCGCAGAGCGGACTGCTTTTTTCAAAGCGGTCAGTGAAGGGGAACGAAAGTTCAAAGCAATAGCCATAGCCGGTGGGCTTAAAGGTAAGCCAATCACGGATTATGCGTGGCCCTGCGGTATCTGCAGACAGGTCATGCAGGAATTCTGCGGACCGGATTTTCAGATTATTGTCGTAAAAAGCGAAGATGATTATAAAGTAATGTCCTTGGCAGAACTATTGCCACATGGATTCGGAGGAGAGTCTATCACGTGAATATCAGATTATATAATGCCCGAATCCTTACCATGGAGAAGAATCGTCCTGTTTTTCAAGGAGAAATCTGGGTCAGAAATGAGAAAATATCATATATTGCAGCGGATGATGATCCGGAGACAGAAGAGAAAAAGAAAGCGCTTTCGCAAGATTCATGGGATATGCAGATTGATTGTAAAGGAAATTTGCTGATGCCCGGATTTAAGAATGCACATACCCATTCCGGTATGACTTTCCTGCGCTCCATGGCGGATGATCTGCCGTTAGACAAATGGCTGCATGAAAGAGTATTTCCACTGGAGGCCAAATTGACAGGGGATGATATTTATCACCTCTCCAGACTTGCGATTCTTGAATACCTGACGAGTGGAATCACGTCCATTTTTGATATGTACCTGGATACAGATGCCACCGCTCAGGCTTGTCTTGATATGGGCATGCGCTGCGTCCTGGCAAGCGGACTCAATAATTTCACTTCTTCCGTTGAAAAATTGGAGGAGGGTTATCTGAAGTGGAATCAAAAGGATTCTCTGATCAGCTGTCAGCTGGCTTTTCATGCGGAATATACCTGCTCTAAAGAGCTGCTTGAACAGGTAGCGGGGTTGGCACACAAGTATAAGGCTCCGGTCTATACCCATCTGGCAGAAACTTCAAAAGAAGTGGAGGCCTGCAGGGAAAGATACGGTGCGACACCTGCTGTATTCCTGGATAGTCTGGGAATGTTCGATTATGGCGGCGGTGGTTATCATTGTGTCCATATGAGTGAAGAAGATGTCGGGATTTTCCGTAAAAATAAGATGTATGTGATTACGAATCCAGGTTCTAATACAAAACTGGCAAGCGGCATTGCGCCGATTGCAGAATATGTCAGAAAGAAGATTCCGGTAGCCATCGGTACAGATGGACCGGCAAGCAATAATTGTCTTGATATGTTCCGGGAGATGTTCCTTGTAACAGGATTAAGTAAATTAAAAGAAATGGATGCAGCCAGCTTAGATGCATTGAAGGTGCTTGAAATGGCTACAGTAAATGGGGCAAAAGCCATGGGACTTACATCCTGTGATATCCTGGCTGAGGGAAAAATGGCAGATATTATCATGATCGATCTGAATCAGCCCAACATGCAGCCTATTCACAATATTCCTAAGAATCTGGTATACAGCGGCAGTAAATCCAATGTATGCATGACCATGATTAATGGCAGGATTCTATATCAAAACGGCGAGTTCAACGTAGGAGATAGCACGGAGAATATCTACGCCAAATGTAATCAGATTGTAAAGCGATTGCTTTTACAATAAACACTCTAATCTCTATTCACATTATACTACATAGGAGGAGTAAGAAAATGTTAGAGAAAATCTTCAAACTGAAGGAAAACAACACTACCGCCAAGACAGAAGTGATTGCAGGTTTGACCACATTCATGACAATGGCTTACATCATTGCCCTGAATCCCAACCTGTTGACAGGCTTCGGTGCTGACGGCACACCCGCTCTTTGGAACGGCGTTTTCCTCGCAACCTGTATTTCTTCCGCAATCGGTATGTTCGTAATGGCTTTCGTTGCCAACAAACCGTTTGCAATGGCACCCGGTATGGGTCTGAACAGCTTCTTTGCTGTTGTTGTAGCCAATATCGTGAGCATCACCGGCTTAAGCTATGTGGAGTCTTTCCAGGCAGGCCTGTGCATCATTCTGGTCGAAGGTATCGTCTTTATCATTCTTTCTGTATTGAAAGTACGTGAGAAGATCGTAGATGCTATCCCTCTGGGCGTTCGTCTCGGTATTGCGCCGGCTATCGGTCTGATGCTGATGAACATCGGTCTTGGTTCCAACGTTGGTGTATATTCCGAAAACGGCGGACCTTTCTATGCAATGCGTGATTTCTTTGGTGCACTGACTCCCAGTCTTGCAAAATCCAATATGGGTTCCGGTTATTCCACTATGGTACTGACCGTAGTAACCATGTTCATCGGTCTGTTCGTTATCATTATCATGGCACAGAAGGGCGTTAAGGCAGCTGTTATTCTTGGTATGCTGGTTGCAAGTGTAATCTACTGGGCAGGAGAGGCAATCTTCCTTGGCATCAATCCTTTTGAAGGTCTGAAAGGCGCTTCTTTTGTACCTCCCGTTGCAGACATGGCATCTACCACACTGTTTAAATTCAACTTCAGTGGTTTTGTTCAGATTGGCTGGTTTACTGCAATTACTTTGATCGTTACTTTCTGTATCATCGATATGTTCGATACCATTGGTACACTGGTAGGTACTGCAAGCCGTGCAGGTATGCTGGATAAAGACGGAAACATGCCCAACATGAGAGAAGCACTGTTAGCAGACGCTGTCGGTACAGTTGCAGGTGCCTGCACAGGTACTTCCACCGTTACTACCTTCGTAGAATCTGCATCCGGTGTAGAAGCCGGCGGACGTACCGGTCTGACAGCATTTACTACCGGTATCGTATTCCTGGCTTGCAGCTTTATCGCACCTGTCGCAGCAATCATCCCTGCAGCAGCTACTTCAGCAGCTCTGATTTACGTTGGTGTATTGATGATTACCGGTCTTAAGAATATCAACTTTGATGATATCTCACAGTCTGTACCTGTAGCATTGATGCTGATTGCTATGCCTGTTTCCGGTTCTATCGGACATGCAATCGGAATCGGTCTGATTTCTTACACTGTTATCAAAGTATTTACCGGTAAGGCTAAGGATGTTTCCGTGCTTACATATGTATTGTCTGCAATCTTCCTGATCAAGTTCTTCCTGGTTGCATAATAGACACAGTACTTTATAAAAGTAACATAGAGGTTCGGGCGGTAAGGCAGGTGTCAGGCCTGCAGCCGCCCGTTTTCAATAGAACGGGTTGGGGGCTTGTTTTAGTAAAAAGTGAGGATGAAAAATGGAGTATATCGTATTTTTTGCAGTGATAGGCGGTCTGTTGCTTGTACTGTTTGCCAAAGGGACATGGGACAATCATAAGCAGCAGAAGTGGCTTATAAAACATTTATATGACGATTATGGTAAGCAGCCGGAGCGGGAGTACAAGGTGGAAAGATTCCTGCGTATCGGCAGCTATTTTGACAAACATCCGGCAGAAGGTCAGATAGATGACGTTACATGGAATGACCTGAATATGGATGAAGTTTTTAAAAGAATGAATCATACTCTTTCCTCCACCGGGGAAGAATATTTGTATTATACTTTGCGTACTCCGAGGCAGGCGAAGGAAGAACTGGAACATCAGGAGGAACTGGCATCATTTTTTATGGAACATCCTGATGAGCGAGTGAAAGTACAGCTTCTGATGAAGAAGCTGGGGAGCACTGGAAATTATTCTCTGTATGATTACCTGGATTATCTGGGAGTGCTGGGAGAACGGTCCAATCGTATTATTATTCTCAGGAATCTGTTGTTAGTGGCGCTGATTGGTCTATGCTTCGTGAACTTTTCCGTAGGGCTTGCCGGAATCATGGTATTGCTGGTGTATAATATCACTACTTACTTTAAGGATAAAAAGGAGATAGAACCTTATATTATCAGCTTCAGCTATGTCATGCGTCTTCTTGATATATGCGACAGGCTGGTGAAGATTCCGGTTCCTGTGTGCAGCAAAGAGTGGGAACAGATACGGGATTATAAGAAAAAACTGGGCAGAATGAAAATGGGTTCCGGCTGGGTGCTTTCCGGTTCAGCCAAAATCGGCAGCGGCAATCCCCTTGAAATCCTGATGGACTATCTGAATATGGCTTTTCATATTGATATCATGATGTTCAACAAGATGTTGGGCGAATTGAACCATCATCTGGAGGATGTGGATGCGCTGGTAGGCATTGTGGGTGCAGTGGAGACATCTATCTGCATTGGAGCCTACAGAGCTTCCATGAAGAATGGATGGTGCATCCCTACGCTCTATCAGACGGATGGGGCAATGCAACTGACATTAAAAGAAGCATATCATCCCTTGATAGATACCCCGGTTAAGAATAGCATCGTCACTGAGCGAGGTGTGCTGTTGACCGGTTCCAATGCCTCTGGAAAATCTACTTTCTTGAAAACTGTGGCATTGAATGCGATTCTGGCTCAGACAATTTATACCTGTCCGGCAGATTCCTATGAGGCACCATTTTTCAGAATCTATTCTTCCATGGCGCTAAAGGATGACATTGGCAGTGGAGAAAGCTACTATATTGTAGAAATTAAGTCTTTAAAACGTATTCTGGAAAATGTAAGTGAGAAGCCGGTGCTTTGTTTCGTGGACGAGGTACTTCGCGGAACAAATACGGTAGAAAGAATCGCGGCATCTACTCAGATTTTAAGCAGCCTTGGTCAGGGAATGGTCATGTGTTTTGCGGCCACCCACGATATTGAACTGACAGAACTGTTAAAGGAAGAGTACGAGAATTACCATTTTGAGGAAGAGATACGGGATGGAGATATTTACTTCAATTATCAGCTCTTGAAAGGAAAAGCTACAACACGAAATGCGATCAGACTTTTAGAGATTATGGGCTATAAAGAGGCAATCATAAAGCAGGCAACGCAGATGGCGGAACATTTTATCCGGACAGGCGTGTGGGAGAAAAAGGAGTCTTGACGGACGAGTAGACCACTGGTATACTGTATCTAAAACTGACAAAAGATTTTCATAAACGGGGAAGGAAACAGCCGCATTACAGACGGCAGAAAGAGGTTGACTATGACTACTTTAATCAATACTTTTTTATCTTATTTCGTGCTGATGCTCATATTTGCAGCTGTAGCAGGAGTTGGAGTCGCAATCGGAATCCAAATGCGTAAAAAGAAGAATGCTCAGACCCCGGATACAGCTCAGGCAGATCAGCAATCATAAGCGGTAACGAAAGGTGTTCCCCGGCGGACACCTTTTTTCGCGTAAAAGGCGTATTAGATAGAGATTAAGACAGGAAAGGATTGGGACGATGATAACAACGATTCTTTGGGACGTGGATGGTACTCTGTTAGATTTCTTATATTCTCAGCGGATTGCACTTACGCAGTGTTTTCAGACGGCAGGGCTTGCAATCAATGATGAGATACTGGAAAGATATTCGCAGATCAATGATTCTTACTGGAAACGGCTGGAACTGGGAGAAGTGACAAAGGCACAGCTTCTGAACGGAAGATTCCTTGATCTGTTCGAAGAATATGGAATCCGGGGTGTGGATGTGGAAGCTTTTCGAAAGCAATACCAGCTGGCACTGGGGAATGTTTTTGCTTATATCGACGATTCTCTTAATATCTGCCGTGCGCTTCAGGGGAAAGTAAAGCAGTATGTCATCACCAATGGTGTCACTTCCACCCAAGAAAGCAAGCTGAAGTTGTCAGGACTGGCAGATTGTATGGAGGCGCTGTTTATCTCTGAACAGATAGGAGCCCCTAAGCCGGGCAGGGATTTTTTCGATGTGGTTTTAAACAGTATCGAGGAAAAGGACAAGTCACGGATTCTTGTTGTGGGTGAT
>JAFTVH010000145.1 GCA_017465845.1 Lachnospiraceae bacterium
ATGAAACAGGATTTAAAAGACCTGACGCAAGGTAATCTGGGAAAGCAGATACTGATATTCAGCCTTCCTTTGATGCTGTCAAATGTGCTGCAGGTCTTATTCAATATGGCGGATATCGCCGTGGTGGGCCAGTTTGCCGGTTCCATGGCGTTGGGCTCCGTGGGCTCTACGTCTATACTGGTGGCTATGTTCACAGGCTTCTTAATCGGAGTTTCCGGTGGAATCAATGTGCTGGTGGCATTACATCTTGGGGCAAAGAACCGGAAAGAAGTTACCGAAACTGTCCACACGGCCGCATTGCTCAGTTTGATCATTGGTGTGGTATTGACGTTGATTGGTGTCTGCTTTGCAGAGGGCGTTCTGGAACTGCTTAACACGAAGCCGGAACTGATAGACGGAGCTGTGCTTTATATCCGGATTTATTTCCTGGGGATGCCGGCACTGGCAATCTATAATTTCGGTAATGCAGTATTCAGTGCAGCGGGAGATACAAAACGGCCTCTCCGCTATCTGGCCATAGCCGGTGTGGTAAATGTAGTGCTGAATCTGTTTTTTGTCATCGTGTGCCATATGGATGTGGCCGGAGTGGCCGTTGCCAGCATTATCTCCCAGTATCTGTCCGCAGTGATGATTCTGGCTGCACTTTTCAGGACAAAGGAAGTGTATGGACTGAAAGTCGGTTTGCTTCGATTCAGCCTGGACAAGGTGAAAGATCTCCTGGGGATAGGTTTGCCATCGGGATTGCAAAATGCTATTTTCCAGATTGCCAATCTGTTCATTCAGGCGGGTGTCAATTCTTTCAGTGCTACAATGGTATCGGGAAACTCAGCGGCAGCCAATGCAGATGCGCTCGTGTATGATGTGATGGCGGCGTTCTACACTGCCTGTAGCAGCTTTATGGGCCAGAACTACGGCGCAAAGAAGAGAGAAAGGGTTCTGAAGAGTTACTTTGTCAGCCTTGCCTACTCCTTTGGAATCGGTTTGATTCTGGGGGTATCGCTGGTAGCTTTGGGAGAAACTTTTCTGGCGCTGTTTACCAGAGAACCGGCTGTTATCGAGGCGGGTATGAAACGACTGACGATCATGGGATTTTCCTATGCGATATCGGCTTTTATGGATTGTACCATTGCGGCTTCCCGGGCTTTGGGGAAGAGTCTGGCGCCTACCATCATCGTATTCATGGGATCCTGCGTATTCCGTGTAATCTGGGTGCATACGATCTTTGCGTATTTTAAGACGATTCCCTCCTTGTATCTGCTGTATATGTTCTCCTGGAGCATTACGGCGATTGCGGAGATCATTTATTTTGTGAAAGTGTATCGGGAACGGATGGCTGAGTTGGCATAAGAAAGAGTTCACACCGCAAAGAAAAGAACGGGTAAGAGACGAAGTATTTCATATCAGTCTCTTACCCATTTTTAGTAAGTAAAGAAATTATTTTGTCAGCGGGGCCAGCCCCAGCTCATCCCGGAAGAAACCGCGTGTATCAGCAGCCTTTCCTTCGCGGTCGAAAATGGACACTCTCACATATCCCGCTTTTGCATCTAAGATAAAATCAGCGCCGGTCAGAACCTGGCCCGGTTCTGCAATCACACTCTTAGGGGTCTTACTTCCGAAATAGACGCAAATAGAAGCAACCTCTGAACATTCTACATGGAGCTTATCGCCTTCCAGAGATACTTCTTTGAAAAGAGGTCCCATGGAGGAATACATTTCTCCCTTTTCCATAGCATCAATCATATTATTATAAGTAAGATCATCAGCGAGAATCATGGTGAAAGCGCCAAAGGAGTCACAGTGAGTGTCGCCTACCGGATATTTGTTGTGGTTGTCGTCACCGGAGTGGCAGAATACACGTTTTCCGTTGCGGAGCATTTTGTCGTATACAGCAGCATTGTATTCCAGATGATTGGTCACATAGGAGCCGTAATTGCACATTTCCACGCTGAAATAGCCCTCGTATGCCAGAATATCGGCTTCATCCTCCATAGACCAGTAGGGATGATTATAGGCTACCAGGTAGCCGTTCTCCCTGGCAGTGCGGATAAATTCATTGACGTATTCGCGGCTGTATTCACGGGTACGCTGGGAACCGGCTTTTACCATCTGTTCCTTCTGCTCTTCACTCGAGTATTTACAATATGCGCTGTTGTAGCAGATGATGGTTTCATTTTCCGGGTCGCGGGCAAACAGATTCAGGTGGACCTCCGATGCGAATCGGTTGTATTGGCCTGTTTCCGAGGGACGGATATAGGCCTCATAGCCGGTGAGCATGAGGAAATCCTGCTCGCTTAAGTCGTTGTGGCTCTTGGGAGCTTCGTGGTCGGTAATGGATAAAACATCATAGCCGTGGCTGCGGTAAAGCTCTTTCAGTTCTTCAGGGGTCTTTTTCCCATCAGATAGGGTACTGTGACAGTGCAGATTGGCTTTGTATTGCTTCTTGTTCGGTGAAATCAGGTACATGTTTTTTCTCCTTTGGAATATGCAGATTCAGTCATGGATGAAAACTGTGCCTTTACTATACCCCTTTTTCAATACGTTGGCAAGCTTGAAATATGAGTAAAAATCCCTGAAAAAAAGGTAAAATACCTTTACAGGGATACTGAGATAAAGCTATAATGGATAAAATGATACAGGAGGTCCAAACAATGAGCAATTTTTACGGAATCAGTGGGGAAAAGATCAGAGAATATGCCCGCCTGGTGGTGCGCACCGGTGTAAACGTGCAGCCCGGCCAGGAAATCGTAATCAGCTGCCCTGTGGAGCATTACGAATTTGCAAGGCTTTTAATAGAAGAAGCGTACAGCGCCGGAGCCGGAGAGGTCATCATGAAATGGAGCGACTCTGTGGAGACGAGACAGTATTATGAAAATGCTTCAGATGAGGTGTTGTCTACAGTTCCGGAGTGGAAAGCAGAGTCCTACAATTATTATTCCAGGCGTGGAGCAGGTTATATTTCCGTCAGCGGAAGCGATCCGGAGAGCCTGAAAGGGGTAGATCCTAAGAAAATGCACATCAGGAGTGCCGCTATGGACAAGGCTTTAGAGGAGCATTATAAGCTGATGATGTCCAGCGAGATCCCCTGGACGGTAGCAGCAGTGCCACAGAAGCAGTGGGCGAAGAAGGTGTTCCCGGGAATGAGCGAAGAGGATGCGATGAGAAGCCTGTGGGAAAAGATTTTAAAGGCAGTGCGGATCGATGACGGGGATGCAGTACAGAAGTGGCAGGAGCATGACAGCTTCTTAAAGGAGAAGTGCCGGATGCTGAATGACTATGCTTTTGAAAAGCTGCATTATCAGAACAGTCTGGGAACTGATTTTACGGTAGGTCTGGTAAAAAATCATATCTGGGAAGGCGGTTCCGAAGTGGCCGGTACCGGTACGGTGTTTGAAGCGAATATGCCCACGGAAGAAATTTTTACTATGCCTGACTGCAGGGTAGCGGAAGGAACTTTGGTCAGTGCGCTGCCGCTCTCCTATCGTGGCAATCTGATCAAGGATTTCAGTCTGACGTTCCGGGAAGGACAGGTCGTGGAGTATCATGCCAAAGAGGGCGAGGAGACTTTGAAATCAATACTGGACGGTGACGAAGGCTCCAGGAGGCTGGGGGAGGTGGCAATCGTGCCTTACTCTTCGCCGATTTCCCGGATGAAGACGCTGTTTTACAATACATTATTTGATGAGAATGCATCCTGCCACTTTGCGCTGGGCGAGTGTTATCCTACCACTGTAAAAGGCGG
>JAFTVH010000146.1 GCA_017465845.1 Lachnospiraceae bacterium
GAGTCCCCGGTGTGCATACAGTACTTTACGAAAAGGTAAATCATCTGCCTTATGCATCATTCTCGGCATTATCATCAGAAGGTATAATACTGCCAGTCCTTCTACACAACATATCAACACTATCACTATCGTATTCATTTTTTAAGTCCTTTACTTCTCAGTCAAATCAGTAACCTGTTTATCAGTCTTCTACATCAAAATTTTCTAATACACTGACGTTTTTCTTATTCATCGAGCAGTTATTACATCCATCCTTTACAAACATCCACCCATGACTTAAACACAGAATACATCTCCAACTCAGCTATCGTCAACTCTATCGCACTGTTGCTGCTGCCGCACGCTGGAAATACTGTTTCAAATCTTTTCAGGGATTCATCGAGATATACCGCAACACCTTCCTTTACTGCAAAAGGACAGACACCTCCAACAGCATGACCAATCAACGCTTCCACCTCATCAGTTGAAAGCATTTTGGCCTTAGCTCCAAACCTGTCCTTATATTTATGATTATCAATTTTCGCATCCCCAGCCGTCACAATGAGAATTGGACTTTCATTAACCATAAAAGAAAGCGTCTTGGCAATTCTGCAGGGTTCACAGTGTAATGCTTCGGCAGCAAGCTCCACCGTTGCGCTGGAGACTTCCAGCTCCTGAACACGATTTTCCATATCATATTTTTTGAAATACTCTTTTACTTTTACAATGGGCATTTTTCATTCTCCTGTTCTATTTTGTTTCTTCAATTACCACTTTTATCATTATTTTCCATATCAATAAGATCCCTGCATTCTCTCAGCAATCCCTTTAAAGTCAATCTTGCATTCAGCCTGAAACATACGCACCGGGATCTCACTTTCGAATGTATACACATGCGGTATCATATCTTCTTCAAAAAAGTAAGTAATTAGTACTCGCTTCTGCAGGTCCACGATCCAGTATTCCCTTACGCCCGCTTCCATATATTTTACCATCTTTTTTGAATAATCTCTCTTTTTGGTGGAAGGTGATGTCACCTCAATTACCATGTCAGGTGCTCCGTATATTCCGCGGGTATTTCTTCTTTCTCTCTGACAGGATACCAGAATGTCCGGCTGTACCATAGTGCGGTCATCACAATCAAGCTGAACATCCAATGGTGAAGTAAGTACGAGGCAAGTCCCTTGCTTTTGCCGGATATAGCTTGTTAATAAAAAAGAGAGTTCAGATATTATAAATTGATGTGCAAAATCGGGGGCTTCCATAAAAATAAGCTCACCGTCTATCAACTCAGCTCTAACATCTTCCGGTAAGGCGTAATAATCAGTCAGTGTGTACTCGCCCTGTTTCTTGGTTCCAATCTCTTTTTCGTCCTGTCTTGATGCTGTATAGGAAAGATTACCCTCTCTCACACAGCCGATTGGTTTGGCAGCTCTCTCATTATAACTGTAGGAAACACCTCTTTGCTCCTCCGGGAAAAGCACTTTCTCAAGGGCTGCCAATGTATCATATCTCGGAGATTTCGTTTCCCCTGTCATAATTTTATTAATAGTTCCTACAGGTACACCTGACAGCTTTGCCAAAGCAGAAGTCGTCATTCCAAGTTCTTCTTTACGCCGCTTGATTCTTTCTCCCATATTTTCTGTCATATGCCAATCCCCTTTCTTATGCTCGCATTTCTATTGTGATTTCTACTCTCATTCCCAATTTTATACCGTTTTTTATATTGTACCCGTTTTCGGGTAATTTGTCAAGTTTTATATTCTGTTTTTCATTGATTTTATATTGTAATATAAAATTCGCAGCAAATTCATCCGAATTTTCCCAACAAACCTCTTGCCAAATCCACTCTTTTCCCTTACACTAGGTAACAGTGGGTTTTTTTGCCCAAAGTAACAGTCAATGCGGCTTCTTTTTCCTGAAAGAACCGCTTATAAAAAGATTTGAAAGAAAGGTTTATGTAACAATGATCAGTGCAAATAATGTCACTTTACGAATCGGCAAGAAAGCTTTGTTCGAGGACGTAAATATCAAATTCACAGAAGGTAACTGCTACGGTCTGATCGGTGCCAACGGTGCCGGTAAGTCCACATTTTTAAAGATTCTCTCCGGCAAGCTGGAGACCACCAAGGGCGATGTAGTCATCACTCCCGGTCAGCGTCTTTCTGTTCTGGAGCAGGACCACTTCAAATATGATGAGTATCCTGTAATGGACACCGTTATCATGGGTAACGAGCGTCTGTATGAAATCATGAAGGAAAAGGATGCCATCTATGCCAAGGAAGATTTCACCGATGAAGACGGTATCCGCGCCAGCGAACTGGAAGGTGAGTTCGCTGAGATGGACGGTTGGGAGGCCGAGTCCAATGCAGCTATGCTGTTAAACGGCCTGGGCATCGACACCGACTATCACTATTCTCTTATGAAAGACCTGGATGGCAACGTAAAGGTTAAGGTTCTGCTTGCCAAAGCGCTGTTCGGCAATCCCGACATCCTGCTTCTGGACGAGCCTACCAACCACCTGGATCTGGATGCCATTGCATGGCTTGAAGAATTTTTGATCAACTTTGAGAATACCGTTATCGTTGTCTCTCATGACCGTTATTTCCTGAATAAGGTCTGCACACATACTGCTGATATCGACTACGGTAAGATTCAGCTGTATGCCGGTAACTACGATTTCTGGTACGAGTCCAGCCAGCTGCTGATCAAGCAGATGAAGGAAGCCAATAAGAAGAAGGAAGAAAAGATTAAAGAACTGCAGGAGTTCATCTCCCGTTTCTCCGCAAACGCTTCCAAATCCAAGCAGGCTACTTCCAGAAAACGTGCTCTGGAGAAGATTGAGCTGGATGAAATCAAGCCTTCCAGCAGAAAATATCCTTATATTGACTTCCGCCCCGACCGTGAAATCGGTAACGAGGTACTTTGCGTAGAGCATCTGTCCAAGACCATCAATGGTGAAAAGGTGTTGGATGATATCAGCTTTATCTTAAATCACGAGGATAAAGTTGCTTTTGTAGGAAGCAATGAGTTGGCTAAGACTACGCTGTTCCAGATTCTGGCCGGTGAAATGGAGCCGGATGAAGGATCCTATAAATGGGGCGTAACAACTTCACAGGCTTATTTCCCTAAGGATAATACTGAGGAATTTGACAATGATCTGACGATCGTAGACTGGCTGACAGGCTACTCTCCTATTAAGGATGTGACTTATGTACGCGGTTTCCTGGGACGTATGCTCTTTGCCGGTGAGGACGGTGTTAAGAAAGTAAAGGTTCTGTCCGGTGGTGAGAAGGTGCGCTGCCTTCTGTCCAAGATGATGATCAGCGGTGCTAACTGTCTGATTTTCGATGAGCCTACCAACCATCTGGATATGGAATCTATTACGGCTCTGAACAACGGACTGATCAAGTTCCCGGGGGTTGCACTGTTCTCCTGCCATGACCATCAGTTCGTGCAGACTACGGCTAACCGTATTATGGAGATTCTGCCCAATGGCAGCATGATCGATAAAATTACTACTTATGACGAGTATCTTGCAAGCGACGAAATGGCAAGAAAACGTACTGTATTTACCGCTAATAAGGTGGATGACGAGGATTAATCGACTATGTTAGGGGTTGACGGGCTGGGACACCATGAGGGAATGGCGGAAGGAGTGAGTGAATGAAGATGGTGGATTTGCATGTGCATTCAAATTGTTCGGATGGAACTTATTCCGTGAGAGACTTGGTGGATTATGCCGTTAAAAAAGGTCTGGCGGCGTTTGCTTTGACGGATCATGATACGGTGGATGGGCTTGATGAGATTCTGGAATACGCTGAGGAGCTTAAAAGTAAAGGCATTAATGTGCCTGAAGTGATTCCGGGGATTGAGTTTTCAACTGAGTATCATGGGAAGGACATTCATATTGTGGGGTTGTATATTGACTACCATAGTGAAATGTTTTTGGAGAAAGTGAAGGAATTTGCGGATGGCAGGGTTGCAAGGAACAGGAAGATGTGCAGGCTGCTGCGGGAGGCCGGAATCGATATTACTTATGAGAAGCTGGTGGAGGCGTTTCCGGACTGTGTGATTACAAGGGCCCATTATGCACGGTATCTTTTGGACCATAGGTACACGAAGAGTATGCAGGAGGCTTTTGACCGATATATCGGTGATCATGCGCCATGCTTTGTGCCGAGAGAAAAAGTAACGCCGTTTCAGGTAATTACATTGATTCTGGAGGCGGGTGGGATTCCTATATTGGCTCATCCGATTCTGTATCATTTGAGCGATGCTAATCTGGAACATCTGGTGAAAGAATGCAAAGAAGCAGGATTGATTGGGATTGAAGCGATTTATTCTACCTACAACACTGCTGAAGAGAGGCAGATTCGTAAGCTGGCTGAAAAATATCATCTGCTGATAAGCGGTGGATCAGATTTTCATGGTTCCAATAAGCCGGGGCTTGACCTGGGTATAGGATACGGTAAGCTGGTGGTACCGGAGGATGTTCTGACAGAACTTAAAAAGACACGGTGTAATCTGCTGTTCACTGATATGGACGGTACACTTTTAAATGATAAAAGTGAAATCACACCAGATACAAAGACCGCGCTTGACCGAATGACTGCCATGGGACATCATTTGATTTTAAGCTCCGGACGACCTCTTCCCAGTATTTTGGAGGTACGAAAGCTTCAGGGCATTGATTATCCCAATACTCTGATCATTTCCAATAATGGGGCACTTATTTATAACTGTGACACCGAATCTAATATATTGGCGCATCGTCTGGATATGGAGGATATCCGCTATATTATCGGTGAGGCTGAAAAACAGCATCTGCATATCCACGCTTATACAGACACGGAAATCGTCTGTCATGAGCTGAACGATGAACTGCGCTTCTATACCAGGCGGACTCATCTTCCTTTAAAGTGTGTAGAAAATATTGCAGACAGTCTGGAACAAGGTTCTTTTAAGCTGCAGTGCATTCATCTCACTGATCGCTCCGTTCTGGAACGTTTTCGCGATCATATTATGCCTCATATGGGCGGCAGGGTACAGGTTATCTTCTCCAGTGACCAGTATCTGGAAATTCTGCCTGCAGCCGCCGGAAAGGGACAAGCTCTGCTTTATGTGGCAAAATACCTGCATGTACCTCACATCCGTACTTATGCGATTGGGGACGCTGAGAATGATATCTCTATGTTAAAGGCAGCCGGTACCGGAATTGCCATGGCTAATGCTGATCCGGCGGTAAAAGAAGCTGCTGATATTGTTACTGAAAAGGATAATAATCAGGGCGGATTGGTTGAAGTGATTGAGAAGTACTTTATCGGTAAATAACCGGAAACGGGGCTGTCATTGTGTCAGCCCCATTCTATATGGAAATTTTCAGTCATCAACATATTATTCTTTCTGATAGGTATCTCCTATCTGATAATTCCCTTCTTCCTGGTTCCATTCCCATCTTTTATTTTCCGTTTTACCCCATACGTTATTCCATACAGAAGTGTAAAAGCCGGTGCTGCCCTCTTCCTGTTTCAGGAAAATGGAGCATTCTTTACTTGCTTCTTCCAGACTCTTCTCACAAATATTGCAAATCTTTCCTCCCAGCCCAACAGAATACAGCTCATACATATTCATATTGGAGGAACCATAGCTTCCAATGGTAAAATCCGCAAATCCATCTTTATTGTAATCACTTACACACAAAGCAAATTCTCCGGGAAAATTAATCTCCCCACAGTTCCAGTCCTGATTTAAAGAAATCTCATCCAACACTTTCCCATCATCAGTCACCTGAAGAATATAAGTACCCACATAATTTTCTTCGTAAGTACCGCCTCCTGGTCCTACTTCCTCTTCTGTATAATAGCGCCCTTCTGTCATGATCAATTTGATTGCATATCCCTTGCATTCGCCAAAATCAATACTGACCTCTGCCATCAGCACATTTGCAAGAGGTTCGTGACTTTCGGTGTCGCCGCCAGACATTATATTATCTTTTTCCGCAGAAACATCCTGTGAACGCTCAGGCGGATTGGTAAGAAAGCACGCAGCAAGCACAACAATGGCGACAACCGCAATCACAATCATCCAAAACGCAGGCTCTTTATAATTCAATACGTTCTTAACCCTATCTTTCACACCAACCTCTCCGAAAGAAAGGGGACAGGCTGCGATTTTTCTCCCGCAAACACTGCTGTCAAGTAATGCCTGAGAATAATCTGCCCGCTGCTGTCTGTTAAAGTTCCTGATGACTCGTTCATCACAGGCAAGTTCGATATCACGACAGAACAAAATGTATGCTGCCCACATCACAGGATTGAACCAATATACGGAAAGCAGCAAAAAGCCAATGGTCTTAAACCAGTTGTCATGTCGCTTGATATGAGCCTGTTCATGCGCGATCACATAATCCATATTCTGCTCGGGCAATTGGAATGGTAAATAAATACGTGGATGAATCAAACCAAGTACAAACGGTGACTCTGCCTTTTCACTCCGGTAGATATTCTCTTTCAGCACCACCGCAGTATCCATGCGTTTTCGGAGCCTCCGAAAACTGAGTGCCGTATATGCAAGCATACATACAAGCCCCGCAATCCAGATTGCAGAAAAAACAGGAATCCAGATTTGCAGTGGATTCACGCTGGCACCTGTAACAGGTGCAGACGACTCACTTATGACAGGATTTACCGTACGATTCAAAACATCAATCCCGCTGTGAATGGCAGGTGCTTCATCATAGATAATCTCCGGGCTGATGGTCTCTACACTGGGAATCAGACTAAGCACACTTTCAATGGAGAAAGGCAAGATCAGACGCAGACCAACAATACTCCATAGCAGCGGATTGACCCACTTGGGCGCTTTTTTCAGGAGAATCCTAAATATGATCACCGCAAGCACAATCCAACTTGCAGATATGCTCATATTGACTATTTTGATAAACAGCTCCGTCACTTAGTTCCCCCCTTTCGGAATCGGTCGATCATTCTCTGCACTTCATCAATTTCCTCATCGGAAATTTTCTGGTGCTTTGTGAAAGCAGCAATAAATGCCGGAAGAGATCCATCGAACTTTTTTTCCACAAGTTCTTCAATCTCAGAAGCTTGTACTTCATCTTTTGTGACCAGCGAAGTTACTATCGTATTCTCGTTTTTCAGGACACCTCGCTCAGAAAGCCGTTTGATGACGGTGTATGTCGTAGTCGGTTTCCACCCAAGCTGCTCCTTACATAAATTAACGAGTTCACTGCTCTTGATAGGCTCATGTTCCCATAATATGAGACAAAATCGGTACTCACTTTCAAAAACTTTTGGTGTATCCATATGTTGGCCTCCTTGCTCTAATGCGATAGAGTATATCTATAGTCTAACCTATTAGAGTGATATTGTCAATACATTTATCTCCAACATTGAAAAAGCTGCAGCCTCCATCGAAGCCGCAGCCTAAGTCTCTCTATTAACCTTCCACAATCAGATATCTGCCATCGCCAATGTCGAACACTTCAGCAGCATCAAGAATCTCATCGGGATCTTCGATATCAAGTCCTTCTTCTTCAAAGAACTCAATTACTTCATCCGCAGAATCGACAACTACTGCCATGCATTCTTCCAGGAAACTCTCTGCAGCTTCCAGGTTCTCAGCCACTCGTTCAGGAAAAAGCTGTAACTGGTTTTCTAAAAAGCACTCCAGTACTGCATCATCAAATTCATGCATACATCTATATCCTCCTTTTTCACCGTTCGACAGGAATGTTCTTCCTGTGCAAACTTTGTATTCTGTAACCATAATAGTCAGAATGTGCCCGCTCGTCAATAGAGTATCTCACTTTTTTCCATGATTTGTAAATTTTGTGCAATTTGCCAAATATTTATTGGAAATCACTGGCTTGTAATCTTCGGCAATATTACCAATTAATTTCCTGTGACTGCATCAGAAATTATTCTCCCACATACTGCAGAAGTTCCATCGGCTGAGATATGATAGCATCTGCATGGTTCTCTTCCAGTTCCTGTCTGTCACGGAAGCCCCACAGCGCTCCTATGGTAAAGGCTCCGGCACTTTTTCCGGTTTGCATGTCCGTGCAGGTATCTCCCAGATACAGAATCTCCTCTGCTGCCATCTGTAGCTGCTCAAGAATGCGGAATACGCCTTCAGGACTTGGTTTAATGGGCACATCCGGCTTCTGTCCCTGGATGATGTCAAAATAACCTTTTCCAAACAATGTCTCAATGACATTGATGGTCTCGGCATGGGGCTTATTGGATAATACTGCAATCTTAAGTTCTCTGCTCTTTAATTCTGCCAGAAGCTCCCTGATACCATCATATGGCTTTACCTCATGCATACAATTATCTTCAAATATCTCCCGATATCTGGCAAAGGCTTCGTCAAAATGGGTAAGCTCTGCATCCCCTCCCGCTGCCAAGCAGCGTTTGATCAGATTGGCAGCACCATCTCCCACAAATTATTTATA
>JAFTVH010000147.1 GCA_017465845.1 Lachnospiraceae bacterium
TGAATCTGAGAGTGAGTCCGAAAGTGAATCAGAGTCTGAGAGTGAGTCAGAATCTGAGAGTGAGTCAGAATCTGAAAGTGAGTCAGAATCTGAAAGTGAGTCCGAATCCGAAAGCGAGTCAGAATCAGAGAGTGAATCAGAATCTGAGAGTGAATCAGAGTCTGAAAGCGAGTCTGAGTCAGAATCCGAAAGTGAGTCAGAGTCAGAGAGCGAATCAGAGTCAGAGAGCGAGTCAGAGTCCGAAAGCGAATCAGAGTCTGAAAGTGAGTCAGAGTCCGAAAGCGAGTCAGAGTCCGAGAGTGAGTCAGAATCTGAGAGTGAATCAGAGTCCGAAAGCGAATCAGAGTCTGAAAGTGAATCAGAGTCTGAGAGTGAGTCAGAATCTGAAAGCGAATCAGAGTCCGAAAGCGAAAGCGAGTCAGAATCTGAGAGTGAGTCAGAGTCTGAAAGTGAATCAGAATCTGAAAGCGAGTCAGAATCAGAAAGCGAATCAGAATCTGAGAGTGAGTCAGAAAGCGAGTCAGAATCTGAAAGTGAATCAGAGTCTGAAAGCGAGTCAGAATCTGAAAGCGAGTCAGAATCTGAAAGCGAATCAGAATCTGAGAGTGAGTCAGAAAGCGAAAGCGAGTCAGAGTCTGAAAGCGAGTCAGAATCTGAAAGTGAATCAGAGTCTGAGAGTGGAAGCACCTCAACAAGTGAATCCGAGAGTGAAAGCACCTCAACCAGCGAGTCCGAGAGTGAAAGCACCTCAACCAGTGAATCTGAGAGTGAAAGCGCCTCAACCAGCGAGTCCGAGAGTGAAAGCACCTCAGCAAGCGAATCCGAGAGTGCAAGTACTTCAACCAGCGAGTCAGAGAGTGGAAGTACCTCAACCAGCGAATCCGACAGTGCAAGCACTTCAACGAGTGAGTCAGAGAGTGGAAGTACCTCAACCAGCGAATCCGAGAGTGCAAGTACTTCAACCAGCGAGTCAGAGAGTGGAAGTACCTCAACCAGCGAATCCGACAGTGCAAGCACTTCAACGAGTGAGTCAGAGAGTACCTCAACCAGCGAGTCAGAGAGTGGAAGTACCTCAACCAGTGAGTCAGCAAGTACCGCAGCAAGTGAAAGTGCAAATGCAGGTGCGGGAACCGGTACCGGAGCGGGAACCAGCGCAAGCGAGTCTGATACAGCGGCAGATACGACAACCGGCGCAGGTGAGAATGCGGAAGCAGATGCAAATGTTACAGAAAATGTAACTGTGGGCGAACTAACCGTGGAAGATGCACAAGAAGTGGTAGCTGAGGGTGCAGAGGATGTACCTGTTGAACCGGTAGCAGAGGCTGTAGTTGAAGACACTGATGCAGGAAATGCACAAGCACCAGTTGTTGAAATTGAAGACGAGGATGTTCCACTGAGCGTATTGGAGGACGAAGAAGATACCAGTCTTGTAGAGATTGAAGATGAGGAAACTCCTTTAGCTGCAACTGCAGAAACCGGTAAGAGCCGTCGTGTATGGTGGTGGTGGATTTTAGTTATTATTTCAGCAATCACCGGCAAGAAGCTCTATGACAAGAACATGGAGAAACGTCAGGCTGCAAAAGCAAATGCTGACGAGGCAGAGGATACTGATCAGCAGTAGAAATCAGTAGACGAAAAGTACTAATAATGTTAAACTAGTGTTAGTGACCACTTTGTCAAAGGTGGTCACTAATTTCTATTTAGATTAGGTGAGGTTGGGAATTAGTTTGTTAAAAGATAAGCTTTTATATACAGTGTTAATTATTCTGGTGTATCTGTTGGGGAAGGGCATACCCTTGTATATGGTTGATTTTTCAACATACATGAATATGCAAGTGGATGCAGAAAGCCTGTTATTACAGACAATCAGCGGAGACGTTTATCAATGCTCCCTGTTTGCATTAGGTATATCGCCGTATATGATTTCATCCATTATTGTGCAGGTGATATCGTCCTTTCGGAATGCAGAATCAAGAAAGAAGAGTTCGCCTACCGGAATGAATAGATTTACACTGGCACTCACATTACTTCTGGCAGTATTGTTGGCAGTCGTGCAGGCTCAGGAGCTGCAATTTAGAGTGGAAGGCGAGGCACTGATGCTGGCGAAGGTGATTGCAGTAGTGGAGATGGTTGCCGGAGCCATGATGATATTGTATTTGTCATCAAGGAATAAAAAATATGGTATTGGTGGGCAGTCTGCGCTGATATTTGTAAATGTCATAGA
The DNA here is from genome assembly GCA_017465845.1 of Lachnospiraceae bacterium. Lineage (GTDB taxonomy): Bacteria > Bacillota > Clostridia > Lachnospirales > Lachnospiraceae > Acetatifactor. Next base: position 2,225 of record JAFTVH010000147.1, read on the forward strand.
TGGTATCAATGTCATGTTACAGGGATATGATATTCAGCAATTAGCAGTACCTCTAATCATTTCATTTGTTGTGATTGTTATTATGGTTGTGATGGAGAATGCGGAGAAGAGGATACCTGTTCAGCGTATTTCCATTCATAATATTTATGCAGATAAGAACTATCTTGCTATTAAATTAAATCCAATCGGCGTTATGCCGGCTATGTTTTCTATGGCATTTTTCATGCTGGCACAGCTTCTTGTTTCTGTGATTTGCTGGTTTATGCCGGAAAACGGTTATGTTTCATGGTGGCAGGATAATATGGAATTATCCGAGCCGCTTGGTATTGCGGTTTACATTCTGATTTTGTATTGCCTGACCATTGGATTTTCCAGAGTGTTTGTTAATCCGGGAGAGATTACAGAGCAGTTTTTAAAAAGTGGTGACAGTCTGCAGGATTTACATGCGGGAAAGGATACGAAAAAGTATCTTTCACAGTCAATTACAAAAATCAGTCTGCTCAGTGCCATGGTAATGAGTATTTGTTTGGGCGTTCCCATGATTTTACAACTGACGGGTGGTTTTGAAAGTTCCTTAGTGAGCCTTCCGTCTTCCATAATGATGTTGACAGGTCTGTGGTGTAACCTGTACAGAGAAGTTATGGCGATAAGAGATTTAGAGGCTTACAAGCCGTTTATTTAGGAGGAAAAATGCTGCATTTTATTCCAGCCTGGTATCAACAGAATAATTGGTGTGAGAATGAGCAGTACTGGTATGCAAGACGAATGCGCACAGAGTTCGATGACACGGTGAAGCATATTCAGCTTTTTCATCGTAGCAAGGCATATGAGTTTCAGATTATGCTTCTGAGCTTTGCACCGAACTTCCGGCACTTTCTTCATAGGCAGAGTGTGTTTCATGCACCCTACTGGTCTTGTTTCGATGCGATTCAGGAGGTGAGAAGGAAAAAGGTTATGATGCTTTCTTTTCATAATCTGAACTGGCCGGAGCATATCGAATTTGTTTATTCGCCCTTTGCCCTGATTGCACTACTTCATGGAGAAAAGTATGCTCAGGTAGAGTTTGGTGAGGACGGTAATCCTATTCAGGTTGATATATACCAGCATGAAAAGTTACAGCGTAGAAATATTTATGATGACAGGGGCTTTGTTTCCAGTACTATTGTGTACGAGGATGAAAAGCCGGTGTATCAGGACTATTTGACTGATAAAGGTGTGTGGAAGATTAGAGTGTTCTTATCTGATGGTCATGTAGAAGTGAATCCTAAGTGCCCTACATATCTGCTGGAGCATGCAGGAGTAGAGCGTATCAATAACTTTACACAGAGTTCCTATCAGTGTCTGGAGCAGCTGATTTATGAAGTGCTGGCGGCGTATCTGGAACTCACCGACAAGAACGATATGTTCTGTATAGCCATGCATGAGCTTCATACGGAAGTCTTAAAGCAGGCCTTGAAGGATAAGAAGAAAATACTCTCCTTTTTTGAATGCAGATATGATTTGGAGATGCATCCGGAAGACATGGGGCTACTTAAGGCAGCGGATTTCATCATTACCGATTTTCGAGATAATCTGAAAAAGGTGCAGGGGAAGCTGGGAGATGGTACTGTGAATATTACAGATATTACGCCCTTTGACTCCCGTGTGGATTTCGGTATCAGCCAGCAGCTGAATGTGCAGAAGATTATGGTTCCGGTGGATGGAATGGAGGAGGCGCGCTTTGGTGAGCTTATTCGCCATTTAGGAGAGTATCTTCTGACAAATGATAATGCGCGAATCCATCTGTTCACCAGAGTAGCGGACGTGGATAGAAAGAGGGTTCTTTTAGAACGTACCCGGATGTATTTAAAGGCAGCAGGTCTTGAGCCCGGTTGGGCAGAGGAAGAGAAGAAAAGCTTTGCGGAGAATCTTTTGGATGGCGATGATGCAGTGCCGGTTAAGTTTTATGTGGAGCAGTGTGTGGATGAATTGTCTGTGAGCAAATGTATCCGTGAGCAGAGACTTATGGTGGACATGAGAAAGAATACGGAATTGTATCTGCGAATTACGGGAATCAGTGTAGGTATTCCGCAGATTGTATATAGAACCACGGAATTTGTGGAAGATGGTAAAAACGGGCTCATTCTGAAGGAGATGGATAAGGTATCCGGGGCAATTGCGTATTACCTTGACAGTCTTACCAATTGGAATGAAGCCATGGTGTATTCTTACGAGCTTGGTAAAAAATATACCACCGGAGTTTTGAAAGATAAATGGAAAGAGGTTATCGATTTTGTCGGATGTGATTCAGGTTCTACAGCTGGGAAGTAAAGATTGGAGTAAGCACTATGATTTGCCCGTGGGTATAGACTGGCAATATGCGGAGGAATTTAAGGCTGCGCCAAAGATGCCCTACGATATTGTATTTATTGACAGGGCACTTTCGGAGGATGAGATTGCACCACTGATGAAGGCCACCAAGGCCTATACCCTGTTTGTTACAGAGGGTATTGCGCTAAATGAAGAAATGAGCAGGTTCTATGCCTGCAAAAAGGGTAAGCGCATTGCAGAAGGGGATATTCAGAGTTTTTTGCAAGTAGAGGCCAGGAACTATTTTTCCAAGCCCTATGGGGAGAAGTTTCGATTTATTAACTTATCCGTAGCACAGGGATTTACCGGAGGTGTAATCTGGAACGGTAACTATAGTGTGGATTTACAGGGGGAATTTGGAGAGGATTTTTCCCAGATTTTGTTCTGGAGAAATAACATTCCTGTATTTCAGGGACAGGCTTTGGAGCTGTGGCTGGAGTATGAGAAGGATTCCGATGTGGAGATTGCTCTTTCTGTAACGCAATTTAGAAGCGGAACTATTTCAGGGGTGCAGCAGAAGTGGTATTTTACGGAGAAGGAGTTAGAGGATGTAGTGGTAGTTGATAATCAAATGGCTACCGGTCCGGTATATGTCTCTCTTTTGGCAAAGGGGAGCGGAAATTTAAAGCTGGTGGCTTTGCACGATCGCTACTCAAGGCGTGGACATGGAACCTTCCTTCCCGGAGGAGAGCGTTATGTGACCACTAATAGGGAGGAAATCTTTTATTATTTTGACCCGGGTGATATGAAGCCACCGTTAAATGTGTATTTCTCCGGATATAAGACGCAGCAAGGCTTTGAAGGATATTATATGATGCGGAATATGGGCTGTCCGTTTTTATTAATCGCAGAGCCCAGATTGAGTGGCGGTTGCTTTTATATGGGGAAGGAAGAGTATGAGCAGGGATTTGTGAATATTATCCGGAATCATATGGAAGAGCTGGGCTTTTCGGGAGAACAGGTGATTCTTTCCGGACTTTCCATGGGAAGCTTCGGTGCACTGTATTACGGATGTGATATCAGACCTCATGCTATGATTGTAGGAAAGCCCCTGACAAGCATCGGAGATGTGGCAGAGAACGAGAGGCTGCACAGACCGGGCGGATTTCCCACCTCTTTGGATGTGCTGGAATATTTAAGTGGTGGTATGGACAAGGAGTCTGTGAAGCAGTTAAATGACAGATTCTGGAATAAATTTGATGCAACCGATTGGGGAAAATCCAAATTTGTTGTGTCTTATATGATAGAGGATGATTACGACAGTAGATCCTATGATATGCTGATTTCCCACTTGAAGGCAGATGGAGTGCAGGTGTACGGAAAGGGCATCCATGGCAGACACAATGATGCCACCGGTGCGATTGTGAGCTGGTTTAAGAGCCAGTACGAGAAGATTTTATACGAAGATTTTTCAAGAAGGATAAGATAGATGTTAGGGGAAAAGTGGACAGTTTTTTGGAATGAATATTCAGCAGATACATATCTGTATGGTTCCCGGATTGTATTCCATAAGAAGGATGACGTGGAATTTACCAATTTGCTTATGCCACCCGGAACGGTTATCAAGCAGTGGTATTCCAAGACCAATTTTCAGATGCAGAGGATAGAGCCGGCACTTCCCATCATCGATGGCGAGAGTGAATATCAGATTACCTTAAATATCGATGCGGGGGAAAATGAGAATTATCTTGTGCGTCTCGTCTTTTTTGACAGGTACGGAGTGGAAGCAGGAAACCTTACTTTAAGAGACAAGGTGACGAATTTCCGGTGTCCGTTAAAAACATACAGCTATAGACTCCAGCTGATTAACGGCGGAGTTACCAAATTAAATTTTCATTCTATTGTGATTCAGGAAGTTATCAATGAGACAACGTAAGAGTTTGAGACATCTAAATAGAATATTGCGAAAAGTGAAGCGTTATAAGGATGTGGTGGCGGCTTTGACAGATAAGGAACTGGCCGGACTAACTGTTACCTTCAAGGAACGTCTGGAACAGGGGGCATCACTGGATGATATTCTCCCGGAAGCCTATGCAGCAGTTTGTGAGGCGGATTACCGTGTCCTTGGAAAGTATCCCTATGATTCTCAGATAAGAGGAGCCATTGCGCTACATGAAGGTAATCTGATTGAGATGAACACCGGAGAAGGCAAAACTTTGGTTGCAACACTGCCCTTGTATCTAAATGCGCTTACCGGGAAAAGTACCATTCTTTTGACCACGAATGAGTACTTGGCACTTCGAGATGCCCAGGAGATGGGGCAGGTATATCGGTTCATGGGACTGACCGTGGCCGCCGGTGTGCATGCCAAGGCAGAGGAACGCTTTACCAATGATGAGAAGCGGGAGATTTACGCCTCTGATATTGTATATACCACCCATGGTGTGTTTGGCTTTGATTATTTGCTGAACAATCTGGTAACCACTGCTTCCGATCGATTTATGCGGGAGCTGTATTATGTGATTATAGATGAGGCGGATTCGGTGCTTTTAGATAGTGCCCAGACACCACTTGTGATTTCCGGAGCACCCAGGGTACAGTCCAACCTGTATGAGCTGGCGGACTTCTTTGTGACTACGCTGGTAGAGGGACGGGATTACGAGAAAGAAGATAATAAAGTATGGCTTACAGAAGAGGGAATCGCATACACAGAGCGGTTTTTCCAGATAGATAATTTTTATGGGGAAAAGTACTTTGAGATTAACCGACATGTAACTCTGGCTCTGAGAGCACACGCCCTTTTTGAAATTGAAAAGGACTATATGCTTTCTAAGGATGGGGAGTTACAGCTTCTGGATAATGGTTCGGGACGTATGATGCCCGGCGTAAAGCTGCGTGGCGGGCAGCATCAGGCTCTGGAGGTAAAGGAGAAACTGGAAATTTCCAAGGAGAATCGTTCCGTTGCGGCCATTACTTATCAGAATCTTTTTCTGCTTTTCCCTAAGATGTCGGGAATGAGTGGAACGATTTCGGATGCGGCAGAGGAGCTTGCGGATGTATACGGTGCCAATGTTATCGTGATTCCACCCAACTGCCCTGTGCATCGAAAGGATCTAAAGGATTATTATTTTAAAAATATTGAGAGTCAGTTTTCGGAAGCAATCGGCGCAGTAGTGGAGACTCATAAGACCGGGCAACCGGTGCTGGTCGTGGTATCCACCATTGGGGAAACGGAGCTGGTATCTAAGTTGTTGATTGAAGAGAAGATTCCCCATAATGTATTAAATGCCAACAATGCCTTCTGGGAGGCGGATATTATTAAGGAAGCAGGACAGATGAATGCGGTAACGGTAGCTACGGCCATGGCAGGTCGTGGAACGGATATTCGTCTGGGAGAGGGCGTAAAGGAGTTGGGAGGCCTGGCTGTTATCGGTATTGGCAGAATGGCCAATATCCGGCAGGAACGTCAGGCAAGAGGCCGTGCCGGAAGACAAGGCGATCCGGGCTTTAGTCGTTTCTTTGTATCCATTCAGGATGAGGTAGTAAGGCGAAACGGCTTAATTGATTCGGAGAAGTATGCAGACGGAAAGCGATATATTAGTAGGCGCAAGCTAAAAAAGGTAATTAACACCGCCCAGAAGACGGGCGAGGAATTCGCTGTTATGTCCCGTAAGCAGGCGATGGATTATGATCAGGTAATGCAGCGTCAGAGAAAGCTGATTTATGCCACGAGAGATCGATTACTGGATGGTGGAGCACCGGAAGAGGAGAAGATACTTACCATTGCAAGGGACAATATAGAAGAGTTTTTGAGTAGAGAGAGCAATCGGGATATGCAGTCTCTCAGCAGATACATATTAGATAATATTTCTTACCGATTGAGTGATGGACTTGCGGAAAGCTTTTTGGCAGGAGAGCAGTCAGTGATACAGTATCTCTTACAGGTTGTAAGTGATGGACTTAAGGAGCAGGAAGAGAAGCTGGGAAGTAGGGAGCGAATGAGTAATTTTGTTCGAATTGCTACCCTACAGGCAATTGATGATGCGTGGGTGGAACAGGTAGACTATCTGCAACAGCTTCAGGCTGCAGTTGCAGGTCGTTCTGTGGCACAGCGTAAGCCGGTATATGAGTATCAGAAGGATGCGTTGGAGTCTTTTAGGAAGATGGAAAAGACCATCCTGAAGAATGTGATAAGAAATATTTTACTGAGCAATGTGTATGTGGATGCTGAGGAAAAGCTCCATATGTTGCTTCCGTAGGAGGAAATATGGTTTACAACTTTAATTTGGGAATTGGTTGGGCAAGTAGTGGTGTAGAGTATGCCCAGCTATACAGAGCGAGGATGTTTCGGAATATCGGTGTAGAAGCTAAGTTTGTGTTCACGGATATGTTTCCTAAGGATAATATCCAGCACATGACAGAGAACATAGGATTTCTGGATTCGGAAATTGTATGGCTTTACACCTATTTCACGGACTGTAAGATTGCGCCTGTTTCCTATACATTAAAGCAGCTTGAGGCTACCTTCGGGGATAAGAGTTATTCTTTTTCCAGAAAGGGGAATATTGGGAAATACATCTTTGAAGGGGAAAATAATTTTTATACGGCCTATATGGTGGATGGAACCTCCGACCGTGTACATAGGGTGGAATTGGTGTCGAAGGGGAAGTTGATTCGTAAGGATTATTTTACCTATTGCAGAATCTATTCGGAATATTATGCGCCATTGGATAAGCAGGCGCATCTTTATCAGAGAAGATTCTTTAATGAAGACGGCACTGTGGCTTATGAAGAGATTATTGATGGGGATGCAGTAATGTACCAGTTCCCGGACAGGTTACTCTGTTCTAAGGAGGAGCTGGTGGGATATATGGTTTCCACGCTGGGACTTACCACGGAGGATGTGGTGATTATAGACAGGTCTACCGGAATTGGTCCCGCGATTTTGAAAAACGTCTGTCCGGCAAAGGTCATAAGCGTTATACACGCAGATCATTTTAGTGAAGGTTCTACCAATGAAGAGTATATTCTTTGGAACAACTATTATGAGTATCTTTTTTCTCAACATAAGCATATCGACTATTATGTGACGGCTACCGATGAGCAAAGAAATCTGATGATAGAGCAATTCCGTAAATACATAGGAGTTACCCCAAATGTAGTTACCATTCCGGTGGGAAGCCTGAAGGAGCTGAAATACCCGGAGGGTGTGAGAAAGAAGCATTCGCTGATTACGGCATCCCGCCTTGCTACGGAAAAGCATGTGGACTGGATTGTAGAAGCAGTGGCTGAGGCAAGGAAAGTTGTTCCGGATATTACCCTGGACATTTACGGAAAAGGGCAGGAAAGTGTTAAAATTCAGGAATTAATTGATAAATTGGGCTGTGGCAGTCATATAAAGCTTCGTGGGCAGCAGAAGCTGGATGAAGTGTATCAGAATTATGATGCCTACATTTCCGGTTCTACCAGCGAAGGCTTTGGGCTTACTTTGATGGAGGCAATCGGAGCAGGTCTTCCGATTATCGGCTTTGATGTCCGTTACGGAAATAAGAATTTTATTGATGACGGGCAGAATGGGTATAAGATTCCGGTTCACGATAAGATGGATGCAAAAGAGCGGATTCAGAAGCTGACGGAGAGCCTTGTACGTTTATTTACGGAAGCAGATATAGAAGCCTTCCATGAGCATTCCTACGCAAAAGCGAAGAACTATCTAACAACCGAGGTGGAGAAAAGATGGGCGATTACATTGAAACAGATGATGTAGTTTTACTTTTAGATAATTATCATTCGGACAGTCGGAATCTGCACACGTCCTTTAAGCTGGCAGGAAAAAGTTACCCGGTGGCAGTGATTGAGGACGATGGTTTTCTGCCGGAGGATGTAATGTCTGTATTCGGATTTTTCTTGGGAGATTTCAGCGTGGAGCCCGGAGTTCCCGGAAGGGCCAGATACTTTAACCAGATAGATGTACCGGAGTACTGGGAAATAAGCGGTAATAATTCCGGCGGCAAGGTACATGATTTGGGGAAAGAGAGAGGGCGCATTTTCTATGCAGAACCGGCACACAAGCGACTGGTGAAGGTGGTGGACTGGTATGATGAAAGGGGCATAGTGCGCTCCAGCGATCATTATAATAAGTATGGTGCGTTGTATGCACGAACCATTTTTAATGCCAAGGGACAAAGGGTAAATAAATCTTACTTCTCTCCATCCGGAAAAGAGGTGATTATGGAAAACTATGTCACCAAAAATATCATTTTAAATGATGGGGATGTGGTCAGGATATTCTCCTCAAGGGAAGAGTTTGTGTGTTATTTCTTAAAGGCAGCAGGGCTGGAAGACAGGAAGATATACTTTAACACCCTGTCTACTTCTTTCTTTGTGTCACAACGCATGGGGGGAAATGGCACGGGGGATGTTCTGTTCTGGCAGGAGCCGATTAGAGGGGAAATCCCGGGGAATATGCGGATTATTTTGGCCGGAAATGCAACTCGTACCCACAAAATCATGGTGCAGAAAAAGGATGCCTATGAAAGGCTTTTGGAATTAGGTGCACCGGCAGATCAGATACATCTGCTTGGTTACATATATCCGTTTAAAAAGGAGAATCAGCATAAACCGGAGGCTCTTATCTGTACCAATTCGGACCGGATTGCCAAGTGTAGGGAACTGGCGGAAGCACTTCCGGAGATGCACTTTTATATTGTGGCACTTACAGAGATGTCTTCAAAGCTTATGAGCATGGATTCCTATTCCAATGTGACCCTTTATCCGGGGGTGAAAATGCATGTCTATGAGGAACTTTTGGAGAAGTGTGACTTCTATCTGGATATTAATCATGAAGGCGAGATTCTGTCCGCAGTGCAAAATGCTTTTTTACATAATCATCTGATACTGGCATTTAAAGAAACCATGCATAATCCCGGCTTTGTAGCAGAGGAACATGTTTATGGAGCGGAGGATGCAGATAAGATGATCACCTGTATAAGAGAGGTAATGCGTGACAGGAATTCTATGGAAAAGCATCTGGAGATGCAGCGTAAGGCGGCACTTCTGGAAAGTCCGGAGAAGTACTGTGAAATATAAATGACTAGGGAAAAGGAAGAGGATTATGTATATATTTATTTCCCATTCATCCAAAGAAGCTGCTATAGCCGACGGGCTGTGCAGTGCCATAGAGGGAAGTGGTCATGATTGCTTTATCGCCCCCAGAGATATCCGTTCGGGATATGAGTATGCTGAGGAGATTGCCGACGGGATCGATAGGGCGGATGTGGTATTGTTATTGCTGTCCAAAGCATCCAACAATTCGCCTCACGTGCTCAGAGAAATAGAGCGTGCGGTATCCAAGTCAATACCTATCATTGTGTACAAATTAGAAGAAGTAGCGCTTGCTAAATCCATGGAATACTTCCTGATGACTAGGCAGTGGATGGTGGCCGGACGGGACAGCTACGAGGATGTGGTGAAGTGTTTGGACAATCTGGAAAGCTTGGAAATAAAGGCAAAAGAAAAGAACAAGCGTGCCGGGAAATTTAAGAATGATCGAGCCATTACCGTATTTTTGCTTGCAGTAATACTATGTCTGCTGCTGGTGGTGGTAGTGCTACTTGTAACCATTGGCATCTCAGGACAGAGTGAGCAGGAAAACATGGTAACTTCAGCAGAAAGCAGCGAGGATAACAGGCCGGCAATAGGTCAGGAGATACAAACGGGAGATACCCTTGTCATGGGCAACTATGACGGGGAGGACATTTTCTGGCGGGTTCTGAAAATATCTGAGGATGGAACAGAAGCGGTAATTGTTGCCAGAGATGTACTTACCATGAAGGCATACGATGCTCCGGAAAGCGGTAAATATAATCACGATGGTGAACGGAACTACTTTTTCTCAGAAGAAGGGAAATTGCTGGAAAAGGATATGGAGCTGCAGGCATATGTGCAGGGAAACAGCACCTGGGAAAGCTCTGCTATCAGAACCTGGCTGAATTCCGCACAGGAGAACGTAAAGTATGAAGGACAGGCGCCTACTTCGGCATCCACAGCGGATGGTGTGAACGGATATCATGATGAAAAGGGATTTTTGTGTAACTTCACGGAGGAAGAGCTGGCAATCATAAAGGCTACGGATGTGGAAACCAAGACAAATGTACTTTTGTCAGAGGACACAATAGTGACCCGGGATAAGGTGTTCCTGCTGTCCATGGATGAACTAAAGTGGTTTGAAGAGGCGGATGTCTCTATCTTTGCAGCACCTACGGAGAGTGCTGTGGCCAAGGACCAATGCTATTGGTATAGGGATTATTGCCTTAGTTATGGTGTGGAGAATACCATGTGGTGGCTGCGTGAGCCGGTAGCAGACGCTGCTTCGTTGTGCTATCTGGTAGGAAACGGCTACCGGGAGGAGAATATCTATACATGGGAGGTCGGAGCAGAGGGCTTCGGTATAAGGCCGGCGATGACTATTGATTTGACGAAGGGAAACGGTTATGATATAATCCGCTGAGTAAATTTCATACATGCTTATATAAATTCATAATTGGATGAATGTTTCTACAAACTGCCGTAATAGTTTTGCTATAAGCCACAAATGCTAAGAGTAAAACTATCAGGGCAGTTTTTATTTTTAGAAAAAGTAGGAGGAACAGATGGAGAACAATCAGGAAAATAGAATTTTAGGAGAGGAAAAGATATCAAAGCTGCTACTGAAATTTTCTGTACCATGTGTGATGGGACTGTTAATCAGTGCCTTTTACAATATTGTGGACCAGATTTTTATCGGAAACAGTGAGCTTGGGTATTTGGGAAATGCGGCTACAGGTGTATCCTTTCCGGTAATCTGCATCGCCAATGCCTTTGCGTGGTGTGTAGGAGATGGTGCGGCGTCCTATCTGAGTATCTGCGCAGGACGTAAGGATAATGACAGTGCACATAAATGTGTGGGAACCGGAATCACGGTGACTTTTTTGATTAGTATGGTTCTGGTGCTGATATGCGAAGTATTTGCCGCACCTTTGATGAGCTTGTTTGGTGCGTCTGAGCAAACCTTAGGCATGGCAGTGGAATACTTTAGAATCATTGCAGCCTTCTTTCCCTTTTATTTGCTTTTGAATGTAATGAACAGTATGATTCGTGCCGATGGAAGCCCCGCATTTGCCATGGTGGGAATGCTGACCGGTGCGGTAATCAATATTATTTTAGACCCTGTTTTCATTTTTGTGTTCAAATGGGGAATCGCAGGTGCTGCATGGGCTACTGCCATCGGACAGATTGCCAGCTTTATAATCTGCGCACTTTATTTCTTAAAACCCAAAAACTTCAAGATGAAGCCTACCAGCTTTATTCCCAATCTTCCGATTCTCCGGAATACCATCGGACTGGGTGCGGCAACCTTCGTAACACAGATATCCATTGTGGTGCTGTCACTTGTATGTAACATGACCCTGGCGCATTACGGACAGCTGTCAAAATACGGCTCAGATATCGCTATTTCGGTGTTCAGCATACAGACGAAGGTATATACTATCGTGGGAAATATCGTGACCGGTATTGTCTTAGGCGGACAGCCGATTTTCGGGTATAACTATGGTGCGAAGAAACTGGAGAGAGTTCGTGAAACTTATAAAATTGTATTGAAGGCGACGCTTGTGGTAGGAATCGTAGCTACATTGATATTTGAGCTTTGGCCGGAACTGGTCATTGGAATATTCGGAGCCGGAGATGCTTTGTACCAGGAATTTGCAATCAAGACTTTTCGTATTTATTTATCTCTTATGACGATTACCTGTCTGGTGAAGATGACTGCCGTTTTCTTCCAGTCCATCGGAAAATCGGTCAGAGCCGTGGTGGCATCTTTAATTCGGGATATCGTTTGCTTTACTCCGCTGGCAATTTTACTGCCCCTTTTCATGGAAAAGGCAGAGGCTGGAAGCGGTATCAATGGAATCCTGTATGCCGCGCCTATTGCGGATTTGGTGGCAATCGTAGTGATTTTAGGATTAACCATTCCGTTTTTTAAGAATTTGGATAAAGAAGCAGTCGGGGAAAAAGAAGAAGCACCGGTGATTAAACTGTCTCGTCAGGGAACCATAATCACTATTGCGAGGGAACATGGCACCGCCGGAAAACAGATTGGTAAGCTGGTGGCAGAACGCCTGAATATACCGTTCTACTATAAGGAGATGACGGCATTGGCAGCTGAGGAAAGCGGACTAGACAAAGAATTTATCTCTGATTTGAATGTTAACGCGCCCCATTTACTTTATGATTTGTATCTGAGCACCAATGTGGTACAGCAGGCAGTGATTGCCCAGGAGCAAATCATTAGCAAAATTGCAGATAGCGGTGCCTGCGTCATCGTTGGAAGAGCCGCCGATTACGTATTGCGGGATTATGAAAATGTGATTCGCGTATTTCTCTATGCACCGAAGGAGTATCGAATCCGGAATATCATGGAAATGTACAACGATACGGAGGAGGAAGCTGCACTCAGTGCAAAGCACTCGGATGAAGCCAGAGCTGCGTATTACCGAAACATCTCCGGCCAGAGCTGGGGAGACCCGCATAATTATGATTTGTGCATTGATGCTTCCGCAGGGAGGGAAAGGTGTGCGGAAATTATCTGCAGTCTGGCGGAGAACGCTACTCCTCGAGGAAGATAAAGGTATTGCTTCCTATTGTAAGCTTATCGTTGGCATGAAGTAAAACAGGAACCAAGGGGGCTATTTTGACATCGTTTAAGAAGGTGCCATTTATGGTCCCCATATCCATAATGGAATGTTCTGTTTCATGAGAACTGATAACGGCATGTACACGTGAGGTTAAGGTGTCATCCAGAGAATAATGGCATTTTCGGGCTTCTTTTCCAATCATAAAGGAATCCTGAGTAATCGGGATTACTTCGCCATTTTCTTCTCTTAGTAGAAAGCAACTCTTTTTGAGGGCTGGCTCAATCACATCAAACTGAGTTGCAATCTGCTCTAAAAGCTTCTTTTGATGCTCGGCTTCCGAATGATACAGATAGGTCTGTTTATCGCTAAAAGCTCTTGCCAGCGTGCCGATTCGATCCATATCCAGCCCTGCATTGTCGAGCACGCTATCCTCCATCCGCATAATGGACTTCAAGATACCTTTCGGCTGTTCGTCAGTTAAGTTGATGCAGAAATAGTTTTTCTTAATCCCGTTCTGATCTCCACATACAAAATCAATTTCCATATTTGCAGAACGGCTCAAAAATAGGCTTTCGCTTAAGAAAAAAATCACACCGCTACATTTGGGGCTGGAAATTCTCTCTTTTACCTCGTTGTCCCAGTTCTTGCCGGCGTTTAGTCCACGGTCGTACCAAAAGCGGACTCCCGCATGGTACATCACTGCCAAATCGGCATAAACCTTTTTATAATCAGAGTGAGCATAGCTGATAAATATATAGTTTTGATTTTCACCAATATCAGGAACCGGAACAGACTCGCATTGTAAGATACTCGTCGACTTCTCAAGCTGCTCCATGTACTTTTCAAGATTAAAAAAATTCCGCATATGTTATCCTTCTTGATTCAAAAGATTTCTCGTTGATTGCAAAGCTTATGATACTATTTTACCACAACATATTGGGGGGAAACAAATGTATTCTTTAGGACGGTTTGGTTTGTAAGGATATGGAACCGAAGAATAAGTTGGGGGAGATGGAAGAAGCTGTTAACTAATGATATAATGTAAGAGACTGCATAGAACGAAAGGCTAGGTGGGTAAAATATGGGACGAGAGGAAAATATCATAGTCTTTGAGGATACAATGAAGCTCTGCAAGGAGAACTGCAGGTTAAAAGAATCCGTTGCAAAAGCTTTAAAAAATCAGAAACTTGTGTTAGAGAATTCCTTGATTGGGAATATAGAGAAGGAGATTTACACGGAGCCGGCGCAGATAGTCGTTTCGAAGAAACGAAGCTATGAAGCGGCGGTCGGTTACAAGGGCTACAAGACCTGTGTGCATAATTTCGCATCGGCAACGAACCCGGGGGGCGGCGTAGTGAAAGGGTCCGGTGCACAGGAGGAATGTCTGTGCAGATGTTCTGACTTGTACCTGTGTCTGAATAGCGGGGAGGCGTGGGACAGCTTTTATCTGCCCCATCGGGAGGCGCACAATCCGCTTCATAACGATGACATCATTTATACGCCGGATGTGGTGGTATTTAAGTCGGATACGGCGTATCCGGAACTTTTGCCGGAGGAGGAGTGGTATGAAGTAAATGTGATTACCTGCGCGGCCCCGAATATTCGGTCATGCCCCGGCAATGCATATAATGTGGGGGACGGAAGCGAGCCTGCCATGATTACGGAGGAAGAACTTTTTGGGATGCACGTGAAGAGGCTTCGCAGAATTCTGGATGTGGCAGCGTTAAACGAGAACGAAGTGGTGATTCTGGGGGCCTTTGGTTGCGGAGCCTTTGCAAATAACCCGGAAGTGGTGGCGAAGGCGGCAAGGGAGGTATTGCCGGAGTACCTGCGTGCATTTAAGGTGGTGGAGTTTGCAGTGTATTGTAGCCCCAGGGACGAAGAGAATTACCGGGTGTTTGAGCGGGTGATGTGCGAGCTTGAGAATGGAGGATGAGTTATGTTGGTGCTAGTGTATAGAAAATGCAGTACCTGTCAGAAGGCCTTGAAATGGCTGGAGGAGCATGAGATTGTATATGAGGAACGTGCTATTGTAGAAGAAAATCCTACGTATGAGGAATTAAAGACATGGCATGGAAAGAGCGGACTGCCGCTGAAGAAGTTCTTTAATACAAGCGGCCTGTTGTATAAGGACATGGGGCTGAAGGACAAGCTTGGAGAGATGTCAGAGGAGGAACAGCTCAGGCTCCTGGCAACGAACGGAATGCTGGTGAAGAGACCGCTGGTTGTGGGGGCGGATTTTGTGCTGACTGGATTTCGTGAGAAGGAGTGGGAAGAGAGGATTTTGGAGAAATAGGATAGTGGATGTAAATGTGCCCGGGAGGATGACTTCCGGGTATTTTTGTGTTGAAAAAAGTAGTCTAAGGACTTATACTATGAGTAGTACTTATTAACTAGAAAATTAAACGAGTATCAAAGTAGCTATGTACACAGCGGATGGGTAGCAAGAAAAAGGAGGAGCATATGCCATACAATTGCTTGTCAAAGGAGTTACAGGATAGAATACAAGAGGATCGAGTAAATCATTGGGTTAATCCTGATGCCTTTAAGGACGAAGATGTTCTTAGACGAAATATGGACCATGATAAAGCCAATTTATGGCGTCCTGCATTTGTGAGAGATTGTGAGAAAATCATGCATTTACCACTCTACAATCGTTATTCAGATAAGACGCAGGTATTTTCTTTATACAAAAATGATGATATATCCAGACGTTCACAGCATGTTCAAATCGTTTCCAGAATAGCAAGAAATATTGGCAGCTTGTTGGGATTGAATTTGGATTTGATAGAGGCAATTTCACTAGGACATGATATTGGGCATACTCCGTTTGGACATGCAGGAGAAAGTAAGTTAAGTGAATTATATTATGGTCAAACGGGAAAATATTTTAATCACAATGTACATAGTGTCCGTGTATTAGATGAAATATATCGATTAAATCTGAGTATGCAAACATTGGACGGGATACTGGCTCATAACGGCGAAATTGAGTTGGCTAAGTATCAGCCGGAGGCGTATGCAGATTTTGGAATATTTGATGGTAAAGTGGATGCTTGCTACTTGACAAGGGAAGCTAACACACAGTTGGTGCCGGCAACACTGGAAGCTTGTGTTATGCGAGTATCAGATATAATCGCTTACCTGGGAAAAGACAGGCAAGACGCATTGAAAATAGGCTTATTTGCAGAGGAACCAAGATATACTCCAAATAAAATCGGCGTGCGTAATGCCGAGATTATCAACAATATGATTGTTAATATAGTGGAGAACAGCTATGGAAATCCATATTTAAAAATGGATGAGGACTTCTTCGAGGCACTTTCCAATGGTAAAAAAGAAAACTATGAGCTGATATATGGAGATGCCAAGGTAAAGAAAGATTACAATGAAAATATTCATCCTATGATGGAACAAATGTATGAGATCTTACTTAAGGATGCAAAAGAACATAATAGGAAGTCTGTTTTATACAAGCATCATATAGAGTATGTTAATGGAATTATAAAATATTATGCAAAAACTGATTATGAAGAGAATGAAGCTAATGATATTGTTATGGACTATATAGCGAGCATGACGGATGACTATTTTGTGGATTTGTATAATTATTTATTTCCGTCAGGGATATATGGTGTTAAGTATAAGGGGTATTTTGAATGATGAGGTTATGTGCGTGGCACGGCAACAAGTTGCTTTTTGAAAGAAAGTTCGCAAAATCAAGGCTTGTGGGATTTTAAAACGGAATTTTTATACCAGATTTATACCAAAAAAATGTGGATTTGGGGCTGTGACATGGTTGAAGAAGAGATGGCATTTCGGTGGTGAGATGAGGATGCTGCCGGAGTGCTATTTTTGCTTAAAGGTGGATGAAAAATCAAGTGATTTGTGAATATTTCATAAAGATAGCAAAATGCTTGATAATCAGCCACATAAATGGTAAAACATGCACATATGGCTGGCTATAGGCATTTTTGAGTCAGAACTATACATTATGCAGCTATGATGGTGAATGTAAAAAGGACAGGAATCCTCGGTGCTTTTAAAACTGCATCCACTTGTCATACGTCAAGTAGATGCAAAATATTACTTGACGTACGACAAGTAATAGAATAAAATTAGGGTGGAGGTGAAACACTATGAACACACAGCTGGTAAAAGAAAAACAGGACCTTACTTATTTGTCCTGGTCGGTATATCGCAATTCATCAGGAACAGCAGGTTCTTTTCTGAAATCCCAGTCCGAACTGGGCGGGAAGAAGGTTTATTATAAGCTCTCGAATTTTGATAAAGTACAAGGTGTAATCGGTCACGAATGTGTAAATGAATTGATAGTTGACCGATTGCTAACCATATTGGGAATTCCTCATTTGTCTTATCAGCTTATCCATGCAGATATTATGGTGGATGGAAAGGTTCATGAAGTGTATCTTTGTGCCTCTGAGGATTTTAAGGAAAAAGGTGAGTCCAAAATTGCTCTGGATGCCTATAAGGAAAGAGAAGGACAAGAAGCGGAATCTGCCCTTGGTTTTTGTGTGCGCAAGGGGTGGGAAGATTATATTTATCAGATGCTCGTGGTAGATTTTTTGATCCTCAACCGAGACCGGCACGGAGCTAATATTGAAGTTTTGCGTAACAGTCGAAAAAAGACATTTCGCTTGGCGCCTTTGTTTGATCATGGTCTTTCGCTGCTTTGTCGCTGTATGGATGACAATCAGGCAGATGCGTTTGATGTAATGGAAGATAAGCCTTGTAATAATTATATTGGTTCGAAATCCACATGGGAAAATTTAAAGCTGGTACCTGCAGACAAAATTCCTGTATTAAATCCTTTGTGCGAGAGTGACAGAAGAGTTGTAATGGAAGGACTGGAAGAGATTATTTCCGAAATGCTTCAAGATAAAATATGGGAAATGATTTGGAAAAGGTGGTGTGCGTATGAGGATTTTTGCAATTCGAGATGAATCTGCCGAGACACAAAAGGATTTGGCATATCTTCTTTATTATGAGCTTGAAAAGAGGTTTTATATTGAATTGCCGGAAGGTGCGGACCCTTGGGAACTGCCTTTGCTGCTGGATTCCTTTGTAAAACAAAATGAAACCACAATAAACTCTTATTGGAGCAAAATCTGGGTTCAGCAGCGAATCATTCCGACAGACCGGCAGAACATCGGAGAGATTTTGCGTGATAACCAGATAGAAGAATATGATGAGTATGAGCTTTTGGTGTTGGCGATGGGAAGGTGTGCTCAGGATGACTACTACTTGGTTCCCATTGACGAAAAGGATCTTCCGGAAGAAATCACGAAGCGATTTGCTACAAGAATAGAAGATGTGCTTCCTTTGGATGATTATTGTTTGCTTGTCTTTTTTAGAGATGGAATTATCAAGAAATGTGATTTGAAGAAACACTTTGAGAAGACGAAAGGTTTTCAAATCTTACTTAAGAAACCGGAATATTTTGAACACGTTCAAATGCAAACAGGCGGATATGGTGTGGCATGGGATGTGAATATGAGCATCTCAGATTCTGTGCTATATCGTATGGGGAAAGTTGTTCCTCTTACTGCGGCAGATTTTCGGAATTTTGTCACGCATAGAGTAATTAATGCAACGGAAGCGGCAGAGCTGCTTGGGTGCTCCAGACAAAATATTATTGATTTGACAAAGCGAGGTAAACTGCATCCGCTCAAATCATCTGACAAGAATACATTGTACTTGAAAAGTGAGATATTAAAGAGAAATTGGCAGTAGGAATTTGGCAAATGCCATTGTATTTTGTAAAATTTGCGCTTTAATATTTTGAAAGTGCAAACTTGTGTAAAAAAAGAAACGAGTACCCATTTCCAGTCCGAAGACCTTACTCAGTAACAAAACTCGTTTCTTAGATAGAAGCGAGTAACCTTTTCTAATCCGAAGAAATTACTCAGTCAAAAACTCGCTTCTCTGATATAAGAAACGAGCAACCTTTTCCAGTCAGAGACTTTACTCAGCAGAAAACCCGTTTCTTGAAAATGAAACGAGCTACCCGATTGAGCCGATGGCTGTACACGACATAAAACCCATTTCATGAGATTATGATAAATGAGAAATGTGGCGGAATCAAGTGGAAATATCGGTAAGCTGTGGTATATTAAAGGTTAAGGAAAATATGTTGATGGAGGCGATATAATGGCAAATAGAATTATATATCCAAACATAGATATGCAGAAAACAGGTAGAAAATTAAAGCGTATCATTGAATCGGCAGGCTTTACGCCTCGTATGATACAGGAGTATTTGCATTTATCTTGTGTTCAGCCGATTTATCGTTGGTACAAAGGACTTATATTACCATCGGTGGACCATCTGTTTATGCTAAGTGAATTATTGAATGTTCATATGGAAGATTTATTAGTAAGGAAAAATCTAATGGCTTTCACATTTGATATTGAGCCATATAATATGAGAGCAGCACAGAGAAGAATTTTATTATACTGTCAAAAGATATATCAATCAGTTGCATAGAGAGCATTGGACTAACAGTCCAATGCAAAAAGTATTGACAAATGATATCCTCTTATTATGAGCCCGTTCGGGTTTGTAATAGGAGGATTTTTTTATGCTTCAAATTAGAAGAAGAGGTTAGCACATGTCGAGAAAAACGGTGATTCTGAAATCTGATACAGAAAATAAATTAAAGAAAATAGGGCAGCGTATAAAGAAGGCAAGGTTGCGTCGAAATATTAGTGCTGAAACGATTTCTAAGAAGGCCGGTATAGGTGAAAGTACATTCTATGCCATCGAGCGAGGTGTATCTACAGTGTCAATTGGTGCATATGCAGCGGTGTTGTCTGTATTAGGACTAGATTGTGATTTAGATGCAATCGCCTTGGATGAAAGCGGAAAGAAGCTGTTCTGGGAGGAGAATCTAGTAGGTAGAAAACGGGCAAAAAGACGAAAGGTGGATAAGAAGCTTCCGTTGCCAATTGGAATCTCAGATTATCGCAAGGCTTCCAGTGAATATTATTATGTGGACAAAACTCTGCTGATACGGGATTTTATAGATGAACGTCCATTAGTTTCATTATTTACTCGTCCATCTGGATTTGGCAAATCGTTAAATATGGACATGTTACGAGTGTTCTTTGAAAGGTCAGAGGAAGACACATCTGTTTATTTCCAAGATAAGAAAATATGGAAGTGTGGAAAGGAATATCAAGAGTATCAAGGAAAATATCCGGTTATTTATATGTCTTTCGAAACTGTGAGAGTCGAAACATGGGAAAAGGCATATGAACTGATTTACAAAATAATACGAGAAGAATTTGAAAGACATAAGAAACTGCTTCAAAATGAAAAAATAAGCTCTTATCAAAAGAAATACATGGAGAAAATGTTGAATGGAGAGGTAAGTGTCGTAGATGTATCTTGTGCTCTTTTACATCTTTCGCATATGCTCCAGCTAGATTATGGCGTAGCTCCGATTGTTATTATAGATGAATATGATGTTCCACTTCTGCTGGGGCGTGCTCATGGATATTATGATAAAGTGGTTAGTTTTATGGATATATTACTTTCCAGTGGATTGAAGGATAATTCACACTTGGCTTATGGATTTTTAAGTGGAGTAATGAGTATTGCAAGATGGAATTCGCTGACTGGGCTTAATAATGTAATAGAAAATTCTATTTTAGATAATCGTTACAGTGATTACTTTGGGTTTACTAATGAGGAAGTGCAAACAATGCTAGATTACTATGGTGCCTCGGAAAAATACGGGGAATTTCGTGAATGGGATGTTGGCTATTCTTTGGGAGAAAAGGAGATATTTAATCCAAGGTCTGTTGTCGAACATTTATGTAATGAAGAATTATAGTATGTTTGAGGTTCCAATTTGGCACCTCAAGCGGAAGTTATCTTGAAGTCGCAAATTGCGGCTTCAAGTTTAAGTATCAATTGCAAATATAATATACTTACCCGGGTAGTTGGGGGACGTGCTCTCATCCGTTCCGAGCCTTATGGAAAGGATGATGCTTATGAGTACATATGAAGAATTTATTGTAATCCTAACCGTAGCGTTATTGATTGTAGCAATTCTAGATATGAAAAATAGCAAAAAATAGCCGTCCTGCTCTCGGTAAAGTTTGGGACGACTACTTTTTGTAGTTAGAAATAAATTTCGCCGGGACGGGTGAAGTGCACTCACCTTCCGACTGCCTTGTTAAGTATATTATAGGCAATTGTTTTGAAAAATTCAACACAAATAAAAGATAACTATTGATAAAACAAGAGAAAGGAAGAATTTTATGATACCAACATTATACGAACCATTCCGTCACTGGTCAGAGAAAGGCTCTGTTTACATATTATCGGATTTACATTTTGATGATGCAGATTGTAAGTTTATGAGTCCGGACTGGATTAGTCCGCAGGAACAGATTTCCATTATAAATGGGCTGGTAATGAAAAATGATACATTTATTTGCCTAGGAGATGTGGGAAGGCCGGAGTATATCAAAGACATCAAAGCGAGGAAAAAGATTTTGATTCTTGGAAATCATGACGCAAAAGGTGCATATAAGAATTACTTTGATGAAATCTATACAGGTCCGCTATTTATAGCAGAGAAAATATTGTTATCACATGAGCCTGTGTACGGATTGCCATGGTGTCTGAATATACATGGTCACGACCATAATAATATGGAACCATATAAAGATGGATGTAAGCACATCAATTTGGCTGCGAATGTATGTGGATATACACCGATAAACCTTGGAAAGATTATCAAGGAAGGTGCACTTGCAGATGTTCCAAGCATTCATCGGATGACGATAGATAGGCAAGTGGAGAGAGGAAAGAAAAATGACATCGATTGAACTGCAACTATGTGATATACAAGTATTAAAAATGAGTAGATAGAACTGTTTACATCAGGAGGGAAATAAGCATGGAAATTATAACGAAAATAATTTGGTTTATTATTAAGTTACCTTTTAGAATTTTGGCATTGGTCATTGCAATACCTTTAGCGATATTGGGAGTCATGATAAATATTGTTTCTAATATGGGAGAAATGTTATTGGGTTTATTCAATATATTTGTGTTGATAGGATTCTTTGGAATTCTACATTCACAAGACTGGATAGCACTGAGGAGTGTGGTGGTTATTATTTTTGTAGAAGCGATAGCTATCTTGGGTGTTGGAATGATTTTGGGGATTATTGAACTAATAAAAGACAGTTTAATGTCTTTTGCATTAGGATCCCCGTATGGTATTAGAGAGGTTTGAGTTGCTTGGCTAATAAAATGTCAATGTTTTGATAATGAATGGTCAATACATTGCTAATGTTTTGTCACTGTTTTTCGGATTTGAGGTGTGATATATTTATAATGGACAAAGCGATGGGACATCAGAAATGAGCCCAGGGCAAAGTCCATTTCTTTTGCAAAAGAATAGAGTGTTTTAGAGGCGTCAGCTTATAACGTTGCGGTTATGAGTCTGGCGTTTTTTTGATGCTCAAAATCAGGTGACGACCTAAGCAGCAGTTAAGAAATGTAAAGGAGAAAAAACACAATGAATTACGAAGAGTTTAAGAACGAGTTTGTGGATGCTTTGCAGGAACGTCTTTATGAGAGCGGTAATGAAGTAAGCATCAATGTTAGCACGGTAGAGAAAATGAATGAGACCTATGAAGCAATCACAATTACACCGGCGGGTAGCAACATTGGAATGAATCTGAATTTGGAAGTTTTTGCAGAGGCATATGAAAATGGTGTTCCGTTTGATGAGATTGTGGAGCAGGTAACTCACAAGGTTGAGGACCATCTTTCCAACATGCCGACCTTTGATGTTCAGGCACTTACAGATTATGAACAGATGAAGGACAAACTTTCTATGGAAGTGGTTGCTTCTGACAGAAATGCAGAGTTGCTTACCAAGGTACCCCATCAGGAGATGGAGGATATGGCAGTGGTGTACAGATTTGTGATGGAGAGTGATGAGGCCGGCAGAGCATCCATTCTTATTACGAATGAACTTATTGACAGAATGGGAGTTACACCTGAGCAGCTTCATGTGGATGCGCTTGAAAATGCACCGGAGATTAGACCGGCAGTTATTAAGGGCATGAACGAAGTCATGATTGAAATGATGGGACCTGATGCTGCAGCTATGTTTGGTATGGATGAATTGCCACAGGATGAAAAGATGTTTGTGGCAACAGTTCCTGATAAGGTTGCAGGAGCTGGCGTTATTGCTTACCAGAACTTCATGGATGAGGCAGCTGAAAGAGTTGGTGGTGATTTCTTCATCCTCCCTTCATCTACGCACGAGGTGTTGTTAGTGAAAGATGATGGAGAGGCTAATTTCAGAGATTTAAAGGCTATGGTAGAAGAAGTAAATGCTACGCAGGTAAGACCGGAAGAAAAGCTTACTGACAATGTATATCACTACGATAGCAAGGAACACATCTTTGAACTTGCGGAGAAGTTCGAAGCACGTCAGCAGGCTAAGGAAGCTGATATCTCATCTGAAAAAGAGGAAAAAGGTTCTGTATTAGGAGACCTTAAGGCTAAGAAGGATGAAGTGGCTCAGCAGCCTAAGAAGGATGCAGCAGAGAAAACTGCAAAATCAAAGGGAGGAGAAGCACTGTAATGTCTGACAGAAATGATTACAAGCAAGGGCAAATCAGTGCAGTACCTAAGAGGGAGCCGAGTTCGGTTCCCTCTCCTAGAAATTGCAAAAATCCTTGCCCGTATGGAAGAGGCAGAGAGTTCTGCTTTCCCTGCTATGCGCAGTTTATGAAAAAGAAAGGGTAACACATGAAATATGACTACTTCTATGAGGAGCAGTCAGAGCAGTTTGTATTCTATAAGGTTCCCAAGGTGCTATGCACGGAAGAGGAGTTTCGGAAACTTTCATCAGATGCCAAGCTTCTCTATGGCTTGCTCCTAGACAGGGTTTCTTTATCCCAGAAGAATGGTTGGATTGATGGGGAAGGGCGTGTTTACGTGGTATGTACTCTTGATGCTATTATGCTTTCACTTAATTGCAGCGATAAGACTGCTACTAAAATGCTGGTGGAACTGGAGAAGCATGGGCTGATAGAGAGAAAACGACAGGGACAGGGGAAACCGGCGATTATTTATGTGAAGAATTTTATCCACTCGGAAAATCTACGATTCTTGACTCGTAAAACTTCCGATTCTGAACTCGTAAAATGTACGACTCTAGACTCGGAGAAAGTACGACGTAATAATACTGATTTTAATAATACTGAGATTAGTGAGACTAATCTTATCTTATCGGGAGATGCCGGACGAGAAGGCGAACTTATCTTTCGTTTGGTATATCATCAGGCAGGCTGTAAGAAGCCTTTTGAGAGATTATGGATTTCCTCGATGGAAGATGCGGCTATCTTAGACGGATTTGCCAATCTTAAGAGCGGAAGTGAATATGATGCTTTGTATGAAGCTGCACTATGCCGAGAGCGTGCCGACTGGATTGTTGGAATGAACGCTACCCGGCTTTTTTCAACTCTTTACGGACAGACCTTAAATGTTGGACGAGTGATGACTCCGACTCTTGCAATGCTTGTTATGAGAGAGGCAGAGATTAGCGGATTTAAGCCGGAACCGTTTTATACGGTGACTATTACTGTGGGTGGTGTTACAGCTACCAGTGAGAGGTTTTTCGTAAAATCCGAGGCTGAGAATGTACTGCAGAAAGTGAAGGAATCCGGGAACGCAGTTATTCGGAAAAATCGAACAACTGAAAAGCAGGAGAAGGCACCACAGCTTTATGATCTTACCAATCTTCAAAGGGATGCCAATAAGATGCTTGGGTTTACCGCACAGCAGACCTTGGATTATGCCCAGAGCCTTTATGAAAAGAAGCTCATTACCTATCCAAGAACGGACAGCAGATTTTTGACAGAAGATATGGCTGCGGGCCTGCCAAGGTTGTCAAATTCCGTGGCGGAGAAATTTGGTTACATGAAGGGATTTATTCCTAACTGTAAGCAGGTTGTCAATAACAAGAAGGTAAGCGACCACCATGCGATTATTCCCACAGCAAACATTATGGATGTGAATTATGGAGAGCTTCCGAGCGGAGAGCAGAAGGTACTGAGTTTGATTTCTTGCAGATTCCTGGTGGGTATGGCAGAACCTTGTGTGGTAAATGAAACAGCGCTGGAATTTGAAGCTGCCGGTGTTGTGTTTAAGGCAAAAGCGAAGCTTATTGTGAAAAAGGGCTGGCGTGATATTCAGGAATGGTTCTTTGTAGCCAAGAAAGAAGAAACAGAGGATTCGGACGATGAAAGGATTTTTGATAATCTGACTTTCTTTGAAGAGGGAAAAACACTTCCTGCAAGAGATCCGGAAGTAAAGGAAGGAAAGACATCTCCCAAGAAGCACTTTACGGAAGATACTCTCCTGAATGCGATGGAGCATGCCAGCGCAGATGAGATGCCCGAGGATGCAGAGCATAAGGGAATCGGCACACCGGCGACCAGGGCAGGTACCATTGAGAAACTGGTTTGCATTGGTTTCGTGGAACGTAAGGGAGATAAGAAAACCAAATATTTGATTCCGACGCATAAGGGAACTGCGCTGATTACGGTTATGCCTGAAGAGATTCAGTCGGCATCCATGACTGCAGATTGGGAAGAGAAGCTGATTGATATTGAACGAAAGAAATTTTCTGCGGATGAGTTTATCAGAGAAATCAGTGCCATGATTACGGAGCTGGTAAAGACCTACAAAGTAATTGAGGATGCGGAGGTTTTGATGCATCCGGTAAATGAGCCGATTGGTATTTGTCCGTGTTGCGGTAAAAATGTGGTGGAGAAGAGTAAGGGATTTTTCTGTGAGAGCAAAGAATGTGATTTTGCTTTGTGGAAGAATAACCGATTTTTTGATGCCCTTAGCAAAAAGCTGACCAGGCAGGTGGCGGAGAAGCTCCTTAAGGACGGCAAGGCGAAGTTGAAAGGTTGTCGCAGTGTGAAGACCGGAAAGACTTACGACACAACAGTAGTGCTGACAGTGGGAGATGGGCAGAGAGTCCAGTTCTCGCTAAGTTTTGAAAAAGGAGGCAAGTGAAATATGAGCAAAATAAAAAAATGGGATGAGATTCATGGTGAGCAAGTAGAGGAAGTCGGTTCAACATCAGACTCGGAAGAAGTGGCTGGTGCAGGACCTTCCATTAGTCGGAATCCGATGAAAGGGATTGAGGATATGGTGGAGCAGAATGATAACAACCTGGACGGTGTGATTAACAATGTGCAAGCAGATCCTATGACCGGTGCACTTTCGATTCCAAGAGAAGATAAAAAATCTGTTTTGGAAAAGTTAAAGGAACAACAGGTTCCCCGTCCGGTTCCTGAGCAGACGGAGCATAAGCCATCTTGTCTATGCCCTTTTGAAAGAGAGTTGGTGTAATCGTGTCACCGGAGAAATCTAAAGCAATTTATATTAAGGTGTCTCCAAAGGAACTGCAAACAATACGTGAGCGCATGGAGAGTGTAGGCATTCAGAATCTGAGTGCCTACATGCTCAAAATGGCTATGAACGGTTTTATCATTCAGCTTGATATGTCTGATATGAAGGAAGTGCTGAGGCTCATGAAGATTAACAGTAACAATCTGAATCAGTATGTGAAAAAAGCAAATGAGACCGGGAGCATTTACAAAGAAGATATTAAAGATTTGATGGCGATGCATAAGGAATTATTGCAGATGCTTGGAGAAATATTGGAGCGATTAGGAAATATTGAGTAAAGGTAGGTGTAAGGATTGGCAGCAACCAGGCTGATAGCTATGCATGTGAATAAGGGAAAAACCATAGCTCAGTGTCTCAAGGACAGAACGGATTATGCAATGAATGATGAAAAAACAGGACAGGGAACTTACGTGTCTTCCTATGCATGCAACGCAGAGATAGCAGACAAAGAATTTGCAGAATCAAAAAGAGAATATTTGCGAATTACCGGGCGGAAGCCGAAGGGGGATATTATCGCATATCAGATTCGCCAATCCTTTAAACCAGGGGAGATTACACCGGAAGAAGCAAATTAGGTTGGCTATGAAACTGCAATGCGCTTTACGAAGGGAAATCATGCTTTTATCGTAGCGACACATACGGATAAGGCACATATTCACAATCATGTGATTTTCAATTCCACCAATTTGGATTGTGACAGGAAATTCAGAGATTCGTGGTTTATTGCTTTGGCGTTACAGAAGCTCAGTGATTTGGTTTGTTTGGAGCATGGATTGTCTGTCATCAAACCAAGAAAACCGGGCGAAAGAGAAAAACGTACTCCCTATCCTAAGAAGGAAAGTATTCGAGCAAGGATTTGTGAGGATATTGATGCAGTCCTTGCCAGGGAACCGGCAGATTTTGAGGAGTTCCTGAGAATGCTCAAGGAACAGGATTATGAAATCAAGCGTGGTAAAAATATCTCACTTAAGGGAAATGCTCAGAAGAAATTTATTCGTCTTAATTCACTTGGAGAAGGTTACACGAAGGATGATATCGAGGAACGCATTCTGGGTAAAGAAGAACCGGAACGTGAATCTGACAATTCAAAGAAACGCTGGAGCAGACCAAAGCGAGATTTTGATTTGCTGATTGATATTCAGGAGAAGATGAAACAGGGAAAGGGTGGTGGCTACACCCGGTGGGCAACGGTTTATAACATCAAGCAGATGGCACAGACACTTCTGTTTTTACAGGAGAAGGATATTCGAAGTTATGATGTGTTGGCTGAAAAGGCATCCGTGCACACTGCAAGATTTAATGAATTGTCTCAAAACATCAAGGACGCAGAAAAGCGTTTGAGCGAGATTGCAGTTTTAAAGACGCATATCATTAATTATGCAAAGACCAGAGATGTGTATGTGGCGTATCGTAAGTCTGGATATAGTAAGAAATTCTTTGAGGCGCACCGTGAAGAAATCACACTTCATAAAGCTGCCAAGGAAGCATTTTCCGGATTGACCGGGCAGAAGATTCCGAAGGTAAAGGAGCTGAATGCAGAATATGCGCAGGTGTTAGCAAAAAAGAAAGCTGCGTATGCGGAGTATCGCCAGGCGAAAAAGGATATGCAGGATTATGTGACTGCCAAACACAACATTGATGCATTCCTAAGAGCACAGGAAAATGAGCAAATGCACAGGGAGGAGCAGAAGCGAAGAAAACAAAAAGATGCAAGGTAGATGTACTTAGCACTCACGAAGTGAGGGCGTAGCCAGCCAACGAAAGTTGGCTGTTCTGAGGGGATTGGGGATACGCCACAACGAGCGAAAAGGCATGAGGTATATACGAATGCACTGCTCGCGACTTTGTTTTAAATAAAAAGAAAATAGTACAAGGGCAGCCTTTGCGCAGACAGCTTAGGCTGTCTTTTTTTTACGCAAAGGAGGATTTGTATTGGAAAAAACGATATTTAATGTAGTGTCATTTTCGGGAGGTAAGGACAGTACAGCAATGTTACTAAAAATGATAGAGGAAAAGATTGATATTGATTGTGTTTTATTTTGTGATACCGGATTGGAATTTCCACAAATGTATGAGCACATCGACAAGGTAGAAAGAGAAACGGGAATACATATAACAAGGGTAAAAGCAGAGAAGTCATTTGAATACTATATGTTTGATTATCCGGTGGCAAGAAGGGATAATTCACCAGTAAAAATGCGGTACGGAGATGTAAAAGGATTTGGATGGCCGGGACCGAGAATGCGTTGGTGTACCAAAACCTTAAAAACTGAGCCAAGGGAAAGATTCATAAAGGGGTCAAAAGAACATTATGAGATTCGGTATTATGTAGGGCTCGCTGCGGATGAGGGTTATCGCTTTAATAGAAAAAATAACCAGCAAGCAAATCATGTGCATCCACTTGTGGATTGGAATATGACAGAAGCCGATTGTTTAAAGTATTGCTATGACAGAGGCTATGATTGGGGTGGCCTTTACGAACATTTCAAGCGCGTATCCTGTTGGTGCTGTCCTTTGCAATCGTTGGAAGAACTACGAAACTTGAGAAAATATTATCCGGAGCAATGGGCGAAGTTGCTCGAATGGGAAAAGCATAATTTCAGAAACTTTAGGGCTGATTATAGTGCTGACGAATTGGAAAAGCGGTTTGCTTTTGAAGAGGAGTGTTTAGCAAAGGGAATGAAAATCAGCGGGAAAGAATTTCATACCTTGTTAAAAGAAAGATTAAGTCAAGACACAAGATAAGGAATTCTGTAAATGGGAAAAGATTAGGATGATTTCTTTAAAAAAAGAAGCGTGGTGCGAGGAACCAAGAGATAAAGCTTTTACTTATAATATAGCGAATAGAAGTATCAGCATTTTCGAATTTAATGGTGGTATGATTATTTCATAATGGATGAGAATTATCGGGAGATAGATGGCGGCGTTTATGATGATCAAGATTCAGATATTCATCATGGGTTACTGGATGTTGTGGAGGACTTAAAAGGGAATACGGATACTAATTGCGTTAAGGAGATTGGGAATAAAGGCACAACAAGCGAAAAGAGTTTTTTAGATAAGTGCCTTGCTCGCCAATTTGCGAAGTTTATCTGGTCAAAAAAACGACCAGTTTCGATTAGGGACGACAAAATTGTGCGATATATAATTGATTTTATGCCGACATTGGATTAAAATACATTTATGTAGGGATAATATAAGTTTTTTATCTGAAGAGGTTATAAAATGGGCTATTTATCAATTACACAAATTTCAGAAAAATGGGGAATCAAGCAGCGAAGAATAAGAGTGCTATGTGCTGAAGGAAGGATAGAGGGTGCGTATAAAGTTGGAGCATATTGGTTGATTCCGGAAGATGCTGAAAAGCCTAAAGACGAGAGAATAAAAAGTGGTAAATACATAAAAGCAGAAGCTACCATACAATAAAGGAGAGCAAGATGGCGTTTGATTTTGGAAGTGCAAATGAACAACAAAAAATAGCAATTCAGACAACGGAAGGTCCACTTCTAATAATTGCTGGGCCAGGTACAGGTAAGACACACACGCTTGTTAAGAGAATTGTATATCTAATAACTGAAAAAAATGTTCTCCCAGAAGAAATTATGATTGCTACCTTTACGGAGAAGGCCGCAAAGGAGTTAATTACACGTATTACCAATGAACTCTATGCCATAGGCGTATCCGTTAATTTAAACGAAATGTATATTGGTACGTTCCACTCAATTTGTCTAAGAATCCTTAAAGACCATTTGGAATATACCAGAATTAAGAAGAATTACCGCATGCTTGATAGTTTCGACCAGCAGTATATGGTGTTCCAACGTATAAACCGATTTAGAAGTCTGCCACATATTGAAGCTATTTTTGAGAAGAAGCAAGGGGCTTGGAGGCAGGCAGGCGAAATCGTAAAGTATGTAAATAATCTTGCAGAAGAGCTTGTAGATGTGGAAGCAATGATGCAGGATTCAAATGAACAGATTGTAGCTGTAGCCAATATTATGGAGCAGTATGACATTCTTATGGAGGATGAGAATCTTATTGATTTTTCAAGTATCCAGACAGAGGCGTACAAGTTGTTGATTGAACAGTCGGCAATATTGGAAGAAATTCAAAAGAAGATTAAGTATGTAATGGTAGACGAATATCAGGATACGAACTACATACAGGAATTGTTGGTGTTTTTGATTGCGGGAAAGAATAAAAATATCTGTGTAGTAGGAGATAATGACCAGGGATTGTACCGGTTCCGTGGTGCTACAATTAGAAATATTTTAGAGTTTCCGGGGCACTTTGAAGAGGGAGAATGTAAACAGGTAAAGCTTGTTACTAACTACCGTTCGGAGAGGCAGATTATAGATTTTTATAATAAATGGATGAGTACTACCGATGGCAGAGCTTATGATTTTCTTTGGAGGAACTTTAGGTTTGACAAGAAGATTGTTCCACCGGAAGGTAAGCGTGAAGACAAGGTTTCTGTGATTAAGTGCTCAGGTCAGGAACTTGTGGATGATTGGTACGAGCAAGTATATTCATTTATTACACAGATGAAGAATAGCGGTGTTTTAACTGATTATAACCAGATTGCAGTACTATGTAGGTCTGTAAAAGGTGATAAAGTTACCGGAATGATTGAATACCTCGAAGAACATGGTATTAAGGTATATTCACCGCGTTCCGAGATGTTTTTTGAACGAAAAGAGATAAAGCAGGTCATCGGTTGTATGTTATTATGTTTCCCTGAATATATACGGAAGTTACAACAACGTGATTTTGCATTTGATTTTGAAAAACTGTACGAATATTATGATACGCAGTGTATTGCGGCGGCCAAGGAGCTTATCTTACAGCATAGGGATACATTAGGTAAGTGGATAGCGGAGAAGATGCAGAAACATGCTAATATCATGCATGACAATGCAGATTATGCACTTACTGGACTTCTGTATCAGATGTTACAGTTTGAGCCTTTCAGTACGTATCTTGGCATAGATATGAAGTCTGGTGTAACAGATGAGAGGCCGGCAAGAAATCTTTCAATTCTGACATCTATCTTAGGTAA
>JAFTVH010000148.1 GCA_017465845.1 Lachnospiraceae bacterium
TATTGCAGTCAAATATATCACTTTCATTCCCGGCACTGTCTACAAAACGAAAGATATCGAGGGTATCTATGACGCTGTAGTTCTGCCTTCCTATGAGGAAATGAAAGCTGACAAGAGTCTCTATGCCAAAAGCTTTTCTATTCAGTACCAGAATACAGATTGCTGCACCGGCAAGCCTTTGGTGGAGTCTTATCCCAATCATATTTATGTGGTTCAGAATCCGCCCCAGCCGCCCCTTACTACTCAGGAAATGGACGATGTCTATGCGCTTCCTTATATGCGTACCTATCATCCCTCTTATGAGGAAAAAGGCGGTGTTCCGGCTATTGCAGAAATCAAATTTTCATTGATCAGCAATAGAGGCTGTTTTGGAGGCTGCAGCTTCTGTGCACTGACTTTCCATCAGGGCAGGACAATTCAGGTAAGAAGCCACGAATCCATCCTGGAGGAAGCCAAACTTCTGACCAAGGATCCTGATTTCAAGGGATATATCCACGATGTAGGCGGTCCCACTGCCAACTTCCGTCAGCCTTCCTGTGAGAAGCAGCTGACCCATGGCGTGTGCAAGAACAGACAATGTCTCTTTCCGACACCTTGTAAAAATATGAAAGCAGATCACTCCGATTATCATGCGCTTTTGCGGAAACTGCGGGAACTGCACGGGGTAAAGAAAGTATTTATCCGTTCCGGTATCCGCTTTGATTATCTGCTTGCAGACCCTGATGACACTTTCTTTAAAGAGTTGGTTGAGCACCACATCAGTGGTCAGTTAAAAGTGGCTCCGGAGCATATTTCCGATGCTGTATTGACTCGAATGGGCAAGCCGGCCAACGCAGTATATGAGCAATTCGTTGCCAAATATAAAAAAATGAACCAGAAGCTTGGCAAGAATCAGTTCCTGGTACCATATTTAATGTCCTCACATCCCGGTTCCACTTTAAAGGAAGCCATTGAACTGGCTGAATATCTTCGTGATTTAGGATATATGCCTGAGCAGGTGCAGGATTTTTATCCCACACCCTCCACGATATCCACTGTCATGTATTACACCGGACTGGACCCCAGGGATATGAAGCCGGTATACGTGTGCCGCAATCCTCACGAAAAGGCTATGCAGCGCGCCCTGATTCAGTATCGTAACCCTAAAAACTACGACCTTGTATACGAAGCACTGACAACTGCCGGAAGGACCGATCTGATCGGTTTTGATAAGAAATGTCTGATTCGGCCAAGGAAACTTGCGGCGGAACGGACAGCCGGTCAGTCTGTTAAAAATGGAAAACAGGCTACATCAAAAACTAAGACAGCACCTAAGAGTAAAGGTTCGCAAAATAACATCAGCCAGACATCCAGAAGCCAGGCAGGTACCAGAAAAAAGAGCACGATCAGAAATATTCATAAGAAGAAATAATTTTATGAAATTATTATGAATCAGCCATTTTTGATTGAAAACAGCCCGATTTTATAGTACAATATTTCTATATTTTAGTTGCATGCTTTTATGCATGACACGGACAGGAGAGAGCAATGGATATTAAAGCACAAATTACCAAAATCGTAGACACCATAACAAATGACAAGGACCTTCTTAAACAGTTTGATAAGGAGCCTGTTAAAGTCATAGAGAAATTAATCGGCGTAGATCTCCCGGATGATGTAGTAAATCAGATTATCGCAGGTGTGAAAGCCAAGATTTCTGTTGATAAGGTTTCCGATGCCGTAGATATGCTGAAGAAGCTTTTCTAATCCGAAAATTAAAGCTGCGGAAAAGCAGTTCACGATACCCTCTGTTGTATCTTTATGCGGCAGAGGGTATTTAGCTTAGAATCAAAGTGTTCAGATAAGAGGTCAATGAAACGGTATTTTGAAAGGACAATCATATGCGAAAGAACATTATTCTGATTACAGGAGCTTCCTCAGGTATCGGCAGAGAATTTGCCATGCAGTTAGATCCTTATTTTTCCAATATTGATGAGATATGGCTGGTTGCCAGAAGAAAAGAGAAACTGGCAGAGGTTGCTTCTTCCCTGCAGCACAAGACACGGATCTTAGCCATGGACATTACGAAAGAGTCACAGCTGGAACGTCTGACTGATACCTTAGATGACCGGAAGGCCTGCATCAGAATGCTGATAAATTGTGCGGGCTATGGATTGATGGGAGCTTTTGGTCCATCAAAACCGGATTTTCGGTCTGAGGAAGACTGCCCGGACGGACAACTTGGTATGATTCGCTTGAATTGCGAAGCATTGACTCACATCACTTATCGTTGCCTGCCTTACATGGCTAAAGGCAGCCGTATTATACAGTTGGCATCCAGCGCGGCGTTCCTTCCTCAGCCGTATTTTGCAGTTTATGCTGCGACCAAGGCTTATGTTTTGAGTTTCTCAAGAGCACTTGGTGAAGAGCTGAAGAATAAAGAAATCTATGTGACAAGTGTTTGTCCCGGACCTGTGGATACCCCTTTTTTCGAGACCGCAGAAAAGACCGGAACGACACTTGCACTAAAAAAATATACCATGGTCAGCTCCGAGCGGGTCGTAGAGCAGGCCATCCGCGATTCTTATTATAAGCGCACTGTGTCTGTCTGCAGTATGCCCATTCAGGCATTTCAGGTATTGACCAAATGTGTGCCGCACCAGATGATATTGAATGTCATGAATTATTTAAAAGAAAGAGAATGATTTTACCATGAAGATTAGCAGAATGTTTTCCAATGATTCCTTCAAGGGAACGAAGAACTATCTGAATACACAGAAGAAATATGAAGTCCTGCGCACCGTTATTTACTTTGGAATCTCCTTAAGCCTGTTTGCGGCCGGCTGGATCAACACCGGTACAAAAGTAAATCTGCTCACCATCGTAGCTGTGTTAGGGTGCCTTCCTGCCAGCAAAAGTGCGGTACAGATGATCATGTACCTTCGTTACAGGAGTCTTTCTGCAAACGATGCTCAGACGATTGAAAAGCACAGTGAGGGACTGTCTACCCTTTATGATATGGTGTTTACCTCTTATGAGAGAAATTACAGCATTGGACATCTGGCAGTCAAAGGCAATACTATAGTGGGATATACCACGGACAGTAAGTTTGATGAAAAATCTTTTTACAGCCACATTGACCAGATTTTAAAGAAGGATAATATCAAGGGCACTTCTGTAAAGATTTTCAGTGACCTTAAGAAATATACTGCCAGGCTTGAACAATTAAAGGAACTTGATACAGAAGAGACGCTGAATGAAAGCATTATGCATACGCTGAAAAGTGTTTCTTTATAACGAGGTGATACTATGCAGTCTATTATCATCGGTCCCAATCAGGCGGGCCAGCGGTTTGACAAATTCCTTCATAAATATATGCCTCAGGCGCAGACCAGCTTTCTTTATAAAATGCTTCGTAAAAAGAATATTACTCTGAATGGCAAGAAAGCGGAAGGAAAAGAACTATTGCAGGAAGGGGATGAAGTGAAGATTTTCTTTGCCGATGAGACCCTTCAAAAGTTTACCGGCTCTATTATGAAAAATACACATGTACAAAATGCATCCGTGCGAGATCAGTCTGCTGCGCAAAATCCTGCTGTTTCAAATGCAATCAATCAGTACAGGAATGCCTATAAGCGCCTGAAGGGGATAAAAATCATCTATGAGGATGCACACGTATTGATCCTTGATAAGCCCTCAGGTATTCTGACACAGAAAGCAAGCGACAGCGACCTTAGCCTGAATGAGTGGATGATCGGCTATCTGCTCGCTTCCGGCAGCATTACAGGCGAAGAACTACATTCGTTCAAACCCTCTGTCTGCAACCGCCTGGACCGCAATACAAGCGGGCTTGTGCTGTGCGGTAAGTCTCTGGCCGGAAGTCAGGCCTTATCGCGCTTGATTCACGACCGCCAGGTCAGGAAATTTTACCGCACCATTGTTAATGGTTCTGTTGCAAAAGAGGCACAGATAGACGGCTATCTGATTAAGAATGAAAAAAATAACAAAGTGCAGATTTTCTCTGCATCCGACGTACGTTTAAGTCAATATCCTGATGCAGACAGAATCAAAACAGGATATTCTCCGCTGGGTCATGGTACTCATCCGGAAGCAGGTATTCTTACTTATCTTGAAGTGGAACTGATCACCGGTAAGACACACCAGATACGTGCTCATCTGGGCGCAATCGGTCATTCTCTGATTGGGGACTATAAATACGGAAAACGGAACGTGAATGATATTTTCAAAGAAAGATATGGGCTATCTGCCCAACTGCTTCATGCGTATCGGTTGGAATTTCCGGAGACAGAGGGTGCTCTTGGTGGCTTAAGCAAGAAAGTTATTACGGCCCCTCTTCCAGGTCAGTTTTCAAAGATACTGATCGACTTATCATTGGAGGAATCATAATGGCTACCTGGAATTCACGCGGACTGAGAGGTTCCACCCTGGAAGATATGATCAACCGTACCAACGAAAAATATGCAGAAAACGGTCTTGCTTTGATTCAAAAAGTTCCTACACCCATAACACCTGTAAAAATGGACAAGGAGCACCGGCATATCACGCTTGCCTATTTTGAGCAGAAGAGTACTGTAGACTATATCGGAGCCGTGCAAGGTCTTCCTGTATGCTTTGATGCAAAAGAATGTGCTTCCGATACCTTTGCCCTTCAGAATATCCATGAACATCAGGTGGATTTCATGGGCAAATTTGAGAAGCAGGGCGGAATTGCTTTTTTTCTGATATTTTATACTCATAAGGATGTGCTCTATTATCTGCCGTATGAAATGTTGCGATTTTTCTGGGACCGGGCCAAAGAGGGCGGAAGGAAAAGTTTTCGGTATGAGGAACTGAATCCGGAGTATGTGCTTCCCAAAAAGCATGGGGTACTTGTTCCTTATCTGGATATGCTGCAGAAAGACCTGGACGATAGGGGGTAGGATTGTTGCAATTCACAGTGTGTGACGCAAAGGGCCGCTGCCGAGCACCGGGGATGCAAATTCAGACACGCTTTCGCTCCGTTAAAAACGCAGCGGTACTAGGGCTCGAAAGGACCGAGCCCAAGGACCGGCGTTTTTATAGGGTCTGAATTTACATCCCCGGTGTTCGGCAGCTACTTTACGACAGACTGTGAATGTAACAATTATAAGCTTAAAGTTTCTAGCATAATGAATAGTGAATGTTTTCAAAATAAAATTCGAAATAAAATGAGAGAATTGGCTTGACATATGTAGGGGAGTTGGGTATACTTGTTTAAGGCTTTCGTATAGTAGCATGGTAGCACGTTAATGTGTTAAAGTGCCTTGTTTTATGAATCATATAATATATTTGTAATGACGTTAGAAGTGATATAGGTGATGATCCGGGAAATGGGTTGATTTGGATCGTCAGATGGAGGTTGGTAATTGGGATGAGTAAGAAGTTGCTGCATACTCCGGAGGGAGTGAGAGATATATATGGGAAAGAGTTTGAGAGGAAGCTTTCGGTGGAAGAGAAGCTTCGTGGTGTGATTGGAAGCTTTGGGTATGAAGCGGTTCAGACGCCTACTTTTGAATTTTTTGATGTGTTTTCCAAGGAAGTGGGGACAACTCCGAGTAAGGAGCTTTATAAGTTTTTTGATAAGGAAGGGAATACGCTTGTTCTCCGTCCGGACTTTACGCCATCTATTGCAAGGTGTGCAGCAAAGTATTTCATGGAGGATCAGTATCCTTTAAGATTTTGTTATGTTGGAAATACGTTTACAAATACTTCCAATCTGCAGGGTAAACTGAAAGAAGTTACCCAGATGGGCGCTGAACTGATCAATGATGATTCTGTGGAAGCTGATGCAGAGCTGATCAGTATGGTGATTGAGGCGCTGAAGAGCACCGGGCTTGAGAAATTTCAGGTCAGCATAGGACAGGTGGAGTATTTTAAGGGGCTTTGTGAAGAAGCCGGATTGGACGATGAGACAGAGAATGAACTGAGAGAATACATATCAGGTAAGAATTATTTTGCGGCACAGGAGCTGCTGTCAGAGCGCAATGTAAAAGAGCCTTATCGTGAGATTTTATTAAAAGTAGCCGATATTTTCGGTAGTATGAGTTCTCTTTCTGAAGCGAAGAAACTTGTGACCAACGAAAGATCCATCCATGCAATTGAACGTCTGGAACAGCTTCAGGAAGTGCTGAAGTTATACGGTGTTGAGCAATATGTATCTTTTGATCTTGGCATGCTCAGCAAATATCACTATTATACAGGCATTATTTTCAAGGCCTATACATATGGAATCGGGAACGCGCTGGTAAAAGGCGGACGCTACGATAATCTGCTGAATCAGTTTGGCAAAAATGCTCCGGCCGTTGGATTCGTCATCGTGATCGATGACCTTTTAGAGGCGTTATCTAGACAGAAGGTGGATATTCCTCTTTCAGCTGAAAAGCAAAAGATTCTTTACACGGAATCAGACTTTTCTGAAAAGCTTGCCCATGTCATGGAACTGCGCCGTCAGGGCATTGCTGTAGAACTGGTTCGGAAAGGAAACGGACAAAATGAGTGAAGACAGATATTTAACGTTTGCCCTGGGAAAAGGCAGACTTGCTAATAAAACACTGGAACTATTAGAAGAAATCGGCATCACCTGTGAGGAAATGAAGGATAAGAATTCCAGGAAACTGATCTTTGTAAACGAGGACTTAAAGCTTCGCTTTTTCCTGTCAAAAGGACCGGATGTACCTACGTATGTGGAGTATGGTGTAGCTGATATCGGTGTGGTAGGAAGAGACACTATTATAGAAGAGAACCGCAATGTATATGAGGTACTGGATCTGGGCTTTGGAAAATGCCGGATGTGTGTATGCGGACCGTCTTCTGCCCGTGAACTTTTAAAGCACCATGAGAGGATTCGCGTAGCAAGTAAGTATCCTAATATTGCCAAGGACTATTTTTATAATAAAAAGCATCAGACTGTCGATATCATCAAACTGAATGGTTCTGTAGAACTGGGTCCTCTGGTTGAGTTATCTGATGTGATTGTAGATATCGTGGAAACCGGTTCTACCCTACGTGAAAATGGACTGGAAGTTTTAGAGGAAGTATGTCCTCTTTCCGCGAGAATGATCGTCAATCCCGTCAGTATGCAAATGGAGACAGAACGTATCAGGAAATTGATCACAGATATTCGCAGTCGACTGGAGCAGAAGCAAATCTAATCTGTCCTGTTTTATAATAGACTATCGGGAGAAGATACTATGATAACGCTATTATATGGTACTACCAATCCGGCAAAGTTATCTTCTATGCGAACAAACCTGGAACCACTTGGAATTCATCTGCTTGGTTTAAAAGATCTGCCGGGCGAGATACCAGAAGTCATAGAAGACGGTAATTCACCGTTAGAAAATGCAAGGCGTAAAGCCCATGCTTATTATGAACATTATAAAATGCCTGTATTTTCCTGTGATTCCGGCCTTTACCTGGAGGGCTTACCGGAAGAACTGCAGCCCGGCATCCATGTCCGGACCTTTTCCGGAAAATACTTAAATGATGACGAAATGCTTGCATACTATAGTGGTCTTGCGTTAAAATATGGTGATATCACAGCAAGATATCAAAATGCAATCTGTCTGATCATGGACGAAGAACATATATACGAATCCATGGACGAGAACCTTGCCAGCAATCGTTTCCTGCTTACCGCAAAGCCATATCCCTATATTCGTCCCGGGTTTCCGCTGGATAGTTTATCTAAAGATATCGCTACCGGTAAATACTATTATGAATTGCACGAGAATGATGCCGATGATTTGGTAGGGTATGACGGCTTTGCTGATTTTTTTCAGACCTATTTATTTCCTTCAACATAAAAACAGATACGAAAAGAGGTAGAAATATGAGAATCATTTCCCTGTCTCAGGACACCCGCAAAAATGTCCTGAATGACCTGTTAAAGAGAAGCCCCAACAATTACGGGCAGTATGAATCCACTGTTAATGAAATTATCGAGAACGTAAAGCAAAACGGTGATAAGGCTCTTTTTGAGTACACTTTAAAGTTCGATAAGTTTTCCCTGAATGCAGACAACATCGTGGTAACCCGAGAAGAAATCGAAGAAGCCTACAAATCAATGGATGAAAAGCTGGTAGAAGTCATTCGTCACAGTGCAGCCAACATCCGTTCCTTCCATGAAAAGCAACTTCGCAACAGTTGGTTCACCTCCAGGGAAGACGGTACCATTCTGGGTATGAAGATTACCCCGATTGAAAAGGCCGGCGTATATGTTCCCGGCGGTAAAGCCGCTTATCCTTCCAGCGTACTGATGAATGTAGTTCCTGCCAAGGTTGCAGGTGTGAATAAGATCATCATGACCACACCTCCCGGAGCAGATGGCAAGGTCAATCCCGGCACTTTGGTTGCCGCAGATATCGCAGGTGTGGATGTCATCTATAAAGTGGGCGGAGCACAGGCTATTGCTGCTATGGCATTCGGTACAGAATCTATCCCTAAGGTGGACAAAATCACCGGCCCCGGCAATATCTTCGTAGCACTGGCTAAGAAGGCTGTATACGGCTATGTCAGCATCGATTCCATTGCAGGTCCCAGTGAGATTCTCGTCCTTGCCGATGAGACGGCCAATCCCAGATACGTGGCTGCTGACCTGTTATCTCAGGCAGAGCACGACGAACTTGCCAGCGCTATCCTGATTACTACCTCAAAGGAACTTGCCGAGAAAGTATCTGAGCAGGTGGATATTTTTACTGCTGAGCTTTCCAGAAGTGCTATTATTCAGAAGTCCCTGGACAATTACGGCTACATATTACTGGCAGAGGACATGAACCAGGCCATCGAGACCGCTAATGAAATTGCGTCCGAACACCTTGAAATTTTGACACGTAATCCTTTCGATGTGATGACCAAAATCCGCAATGCAGGCGCTATTTTCCTTGGAGAATATGCTTCTGAGCCTTTGGGAGATTATTTTGCAGGACCAAATCACATCCTGCCTACTAATGGTACCGCAAAGTTCTTTTCTCCTGTAAATGTGGATGATTTTATTAAGAAGAGCAGTATTATTTCCTATTCGAAGGAAGCATTACAGCAGATACACAAAGAAATCGAATTGTTCGCGGAAAGCGAAGGGTTGACAGCTCATGCCAATAGTATTAAGGTGAGATTTGAAGAAGAGTAACTGGAGGGTTCAGTATGGCACGGGAAGTTTTAGTAGAGAGAAAGACAAAAGAGACTGATATTAAGATGTCTTTGAATATTGATGGGACCGGGAAGGCTAATATCAACACAGGAATCGGGTTCTTTGACCATATGTTGGAAGGTTTTGCAAAGCATGGGTTCTTTGATCTTGAATGTAAGATTGATGGTGATTTACATGTGGACGGACACCATACGGTGGAAGATGCCGGGATTGTATTAGGACAGGCTATCAGTAAGGCAATTGGGGATAAAAAGGGTATCCGCAGGTATGGGTACTTTGTATTGCCCATGGATGATGCATTGGCGCTTTGTGCTGTGGATCTGTGCGGTAGACCTTATTTTGTATTTGACTGTGAGTTCCCGGTGGAGAGAGTGGGAGGACTTGATACGGAGCTTGTGAAGGAGTTCTTTTATGCAGTATCTTACAGTGCAGGAATGAATCTTCATATCAGAATGCTGTCCGGTGACAATGCTCATCACATGATCGAGGCCATGTTTAAGGCTTTTGCAAAAGCTTTGGATCAGGCTACCGGTATGGATGAGAGAATTACGGGTGTATTAAGTACCAAAGGAACACTATAATTTACCTATGAAAGGAAATAACAAATGACCAGGAAATTTGTACCCTGCATCTATTTATATCGCGGTCGTGCAGTCCGCAGTTTGCATGATAAGAGCGTGATAGACACCGATCCGGTGAGACTTGCAAGATATTACAGTGAAAATAACGCAGATGAAATGATTGTATTTGATATGTCAGATGTTGCTGCGGCTGATGGTGAAAACTCTTGTGAAGATGTGTCAGAAGGGCGGCTGAGTCTTACTGTGTCAACTGCAGATGCGCTCCACGAAGAAGCTCTCGATATTATGAAAGAAATCTGCGCCGCAGTTGAAGTAGACGTCATTGGCGCAGGTAATGTAAAAAGGATGGAAGATATTAAGAAAATCCTTTATATAGGCTGTAAGAAAGCTGTTCTCGATTACGAGAAGCCTTCCAACATCGAAATCACCGAAGAAGTATCCTTGAAATTTGGCAAAGATAAACTGTTGGTTTCCTTTAGTGATGCGGCGATCCTTGCAGAGAAGAAAGAATTGATTGACCAATATATTTCTTCTCTGATCCTGATGAATCCTCACCAGATCCGCGAAACGATTCAGGTATCAGAACTTCCTTTTTATGTGCAGATCAGAAATATTTCTCTGAACAAGCTTCTGGAAATATTTGCATACGAACAGGTAAGTGGCATTACCGGCAATACCATCAATGATAATGTGAAAGAAATTTTGAACCTGAAGGACCTTTGCATGGAAAACGGCATTCCGGTAGAAATGCTGACGCCGGCTTATTGTTGGTCTGATTTCAAGCTGAACAGTGACGGAATGGTACCGGTAATCGTCCAGGATTATAAGACCTCTGAAGTACTGATGATGGCTTATATGAATGAAGAAGCATATGAAGCGACTTTGCGTACCGGTAAAATGACGTATTACAGCCGAAGCAGGCAGCAGCTGTGGCTGAAGGGTGAGACCAGCGGCCATTACCAATACGTAAAATCCTTATCTGCTGACTGTGATATGGACACTATCCTTGCTAAGGTATCTCAGGTAGGTGTTGCCTGCCATACCGGTGCAAGAAGCTGTTTCTTCAATGAAATCGTGCATAAGGATTACGAAGAAGCTGCCAATCCCTTAAAGGTATTTGAGGAAGTATTTGATGTCATTAAAGACCGCAAAATCCACCCCAAAGAGGGATATTATACCAATTATCTGTTTGATAAGGGTATTGATAAAATATTAAAGAAGCTGGGAGAAGAGGCCACTGAAATCGTGATTGCTGCCAAGAATCCCAATGCAAATGAAGTGAAATACGAAATCAGTGATTTCCTGTATCATATGATGGTACTGATGGCTGAGAAAGATGTAACCTGGGAAGAGATTACCACGGAACTGGCAAATCGCTGATAAAATGTGTGCAACAATTAATATAATATCAAGAACGACCAGTTTAGTCAATTTTGACCATTCTGGTCATTTGCGATTTTCTCAAAGTTTTACCGGAAAGGATAATGTTATAGAACAGTTTTCCTTATTTGATAACAACACAACTACTTTCTCAGATCCCCTCGCCAGCCGTCTGGGCCCTCGCACACTGGAGGAGTACATCGGTCAGGAGCATCTGTTAGGAAAAGGCAAGATATTCAGATAGCTCATCGAAAAAGACATGATTACTTCCATGAAATTCTTCTTATGTAGCTTATGAAGAGGCAAAAGAAGATGCCAGACGGATATTGTCCGAACCGGTACCGCTCATTATTCGCAATGCACCTTCTTCCCTGATGGAACAACTGCATTACGGGGAAGGGTATATTTATGCACATAATACAGTGGAAAAGATAGCTCACATGACTTGTCTGCCCGAAAGCTTGAAAGACAGAAAATATTACAGACCGACAAAAGAAGGCAAAGAAGCCGATTTGCAGGAAAAGCTGTCTGATATCGAACATTTTCGAAACCGAAAGTGATTGTTTGATAATGATTGGTTCTACTCCTATTTGCTAAATGCATACAATGTGGTAAAATAGAGAAAGTAATGAACCTATGGGAAATATATCAACAGAGCAAAAGCTTCAGCTGATCCGTCAGGTCCGCTCCCAGCACAGCAGGGATCAGTCAGATTTGATGGCAAGAGAACGGCTTTTATACGGCAGAACAGGAGATTATCTTCACGAAGGCTATAGAGAGCGTCCAAAAGCCTTCATAACTGCCGCCGGCGACAGTTATGAAGGCTTATATGACGATATGCCTGCAAACCCGCCGGGACGCAATATGTTCGCGCTTCGCCTGCTTGCTGCTCTTGTGCTTCTGGTCCTTTTTATTTTGACGGATAAAAATAACAGTCCTTTTCTGGGAATCAGCACCTCAGAAGTATTTTCCATGATAGAAAATGATTATTATGAACAATTGGAGGAATGGATTCATGAAACCCAAAATGAAAGATGACATTGACAATATCCTTGCAATCCTCGATGATTTCGGCCGTTCCGATACTTCACGCCTGAAAATCAACGTATCGGAAGATATCAGTCAGGGCGAAAGCGCCAGACAGTATCA
Organism: Lachnospiraceae bacterium; assembly: GCA_017465845.1. GTDB lineage: Bacteria > Bacillota > Clostridia > Lachnospirales > Lachnospiraceae > Acetatifactor. The sequence continues at coordinate 12,277 of JAFTVH010000148.1, forward strand.
TCTTGGCCGCTGCGATATCGGAAGTCCCTGGGCATGCGGAACGCCTTTTGATGTACTGGAAGAGGATAAGGAATAAAAAAAGATGCCATCATGGTCTATGCATACTTTCTCTGGCTATGCGCATGAAATCACGGGCATAGGCCGGCATATACCTGTCCTTGCGGTAAGCAATGACCAATGTGGTGAATACACCCTTTTCTCCAATTGAAAAACATGCCTTCGGATGGTCTGATTTTAATATATTAACATAGTTCTCCGGAATCAGACAAACTCCAAGTCCCTGCTGACACAACAGGGCACCTGCCTGAGAATTTCGAGTATGAAATAATATATCAGGTTTGATACCGTTTTCTTCAAAAAGCTGAAGGGCAAGACGCCCTGTGGTTTGATCCGGAAAATTTAATATAAAAGATTCTTCTCCTAATAATTTCAAATCAATCCATGGGTATTTATGTCCATTTTCATATTTTCCATCTTGCATATGTACATTGCCAGGCGGCAGCATCAGAAGGACTTCTTCTTTTCCTAATAGTTCATAAGTCAGCTTTGGGTGAGGATTGGATTCATTGAAGATAGCAAAATCCAGTTGATCATCTAACAGCAGCTTTTCCTGAATGGCATAGCTCTCTTCCAGAAAATTAATTTTGACACCGGGATACAAACGATGAAATTCCGGCATAATATTCGGAATCATGCAGGAACTTCGCATAGGTGGGAAAGCAATGTTCAATTCACCCTTATTACATGCCACCAGATCTTCCAGCTCCTTCTCCCAGTTTTGATTGATTTCCAGCATCTTACGTGCATATTCCATATATTTGCGGCCAAGATGAGTAGGAATGTAATAATTTCCGCTTCTGCTAAACAATTTTCCGTTAATATCACGTTCCAGCTTTTGCAGATGCTTGCTGAGTGTTGGTTGGGAGATGTAAAGCTCCTGGGCAGCTTTTGTCAGATTTTGATGCTTGGCAATACATAAAATATAGTTTAATTCCCGGATATTCATAACGCTCCTTTTGCAACTATTCCAAATTGGAATAGTTTTTATGAAAAATATCGATTGGACTTTATTTCATGTCTATCATACAATAAAATCTGTTCAAAAGCAACTTACAAAAGAAAAGGAGTAAATCATGAAACAGTTTTTAGAAAAACAATTTAAAATGTCTGAGTTTCATACCAATGTAAAAACGGAACTTTTAGCCGGTCTTACAACATTTGTAACTATGGCATATGTCCTGGCTACCGTGCCGAACATGCTTGGAAATGCAGGATATGACAGGCATGTTACACTTACAGCAATGGTTTTACTGATCATTCTTACCAGCTGTGCAATGGCACTTGTAACCAATCGTCCTTTTGCACTTGCACCGGGACTCGGCAGCGTGGGAATTGTAGCATCCATGATCGCAAATGAAGGGATACCTGCTCCCGTTGCAGCAGGCGTTATTTTCTGGAGTGGTGTATTATTCGTTCTGGTATCTTATCTGGGATTACGCGAAGCCGTTGTGCGTGTCATTCCTGCCAGCCTGAAGCATGCAGTCAGTGCAGGCATTGGTCTGTTTATTGCTTTGATTGGTGCAAAGGGCTGTGGACTTATTGTAGCAAATGGAAATAAGAATAATCTTGCATTCGGTGATTTGACTTCACCGACAGTCATTGTTTGTGCTCTTGGATTTATCATCCTGTTAATTATGAAAACAAAAAATGTACCGGGCGGAATGATTTTGACTATCATTCTTACAACTATTATCGGTATTCCTTTTGGTGTTACAACTTTGCCGGAATCTATTATTTCGCTCCCTGCAAATGTGGGAACACAGTTTTTAAAAGTGGACTTCTTGGGTGCACTGGATTTTGCATACATTCCGTTTTTGATCGCACTGTTTATTCCTGACTTTTTCTCAACCTTCGGTACGGTTCTTGGTGTCGGTGCGAAAGCAGGATATCTGGATAAAGACGGAAATCTTCCGGGAATTGACAAGTGCTTTCAGGTGGACGCTGTGTCTACATGTGTGGGTGCCTTATTCGGGATGCCTAGTATGACTACTTATCTGGAATCTTCTGCCGGTGTTGAAGCAGGCGGAAAAACAGGGTTAACAGTTATCTTTACAAGTGTTTTCTTTGCGCTTTCACTGTTTTTTGCACCGATAGCCCTGATCATACCAACAGCAGCTACCGCTCCGGTATTGATATACATTGGTATAAATATGCTCGGCAATATGCGTCATATCAATTTTGCTGACTTAACAGATGCGTTTCCATCTTTTGTATGCGTAACGTTTACTATTTTCGCCAATAACATTGCAAATGGTATCTGTACCGCACTTCCTGTGTATTTGATTATGAAGCTTGCAGCCGGAAAGAGAAAAGAACTTCCGCCGCTTATTTATGTATTAGTAGGAGTGTGTATCCTTTACTTCTGGTCCATTTGTCGATAAGAAAGGAATTTTTTAAGAATGGATAAAGTATCTTTACTTGTCAAAAATGCGCTGGTATTTAATTCATATCTGAAAAAGTTTGTTCCGGCTGATGTGTCTGTTCTCGGCGATAAATTTTTCTATATCGACCGGAAACAGGCACAGAATCTTGAAGCAGAAAGAATTGTGGATGCACAGGGAATGTACATGCTGCCTGGGCTGATTGATATCCATATGCATATTGAAAGTTCCATGATGACACCGGGTCCTTTTGGACAATGCCTCGCCGGTTACGGTGTTACAACTATCGTATCCGAGCCTCATGAGATGGCCAATGTAAAAGGTGTTCCCGGGATCCTCGAAATGATTTCCGCAGCAGAGTCTGCACCGATTGATATCTATTATGGCATTCCGAGCAGCGTTCCCTCCACCAGCCCTGAACTGGAAACCACAGGCGGTATCATAGATTTCAAGGCAATGAAACACCTCTTAGATGAAAAAGACGTGGTCTGTGTCGGAGAAGTCATGAACTATAGGCAGGTAATCAGAGAAAATGACCTTGAAATCACAAAATTTATCAACTATCTGCAGCAGGAACGTCCGGGCTATGTGATTGAAGGACATTGTCCATCTTTAGTGGATTTGGATCTGGCTAAATTTTTATACCTCGGCATTAACGGGGATCATACGGAGCACAGCCTGGAGGAAGTGAAGCAGCGAATTGAAAATGGCATGTTCATGGAAATTCAGGAAAAAATGCTTCTTTCGGATATCCTTAACTATATCATGGAAAATAATCTTTATGAACATTGTTGCTTTGTTACAGATGATACGATGGCAGACGTTCTGTACCAAAAAGGTCAATTGAATTATGTTGTGGAAAAGGCAATCTCTATGGGATTTCCGATAGAACAGGCAATCTACTGTTCAACGTATACGCCCAGTCGGCGCATGCATTTATATGACCGGGGAGTGATCGCACCTGGCAAACTTGCTGACTTTATGCTGGTAAAAGATCCTGCACACCTTCGTCCGGAACTGGTATACAAAAACGGAAAAGAGATTTATAACCAGACACAAAAGGAGATTCCATTCTGCAGAAATTTATTTCCGGCTGACTTTTATCAAAGTTTAGATATTCCGGATATTGACATGGAAGATTTTCAAATGCCGCTCTCACGTTTTCTTCCGGATATCAAGCCCTTGGATTATCCGGATACCGTAACAATACGTGCAATTGAAGTACAGCCGGATCGTACGCATACATGTGAGAAACATGTTACCATGCCGGTAAAAAATGGTATGATTGACTGGAAATCCAGCGGCTGCATGCTTGCCATGGTAATAGAGAGACATGGCAAAAACGGAAACATTGGGTACGGTTTCATAACAGGAACTTTTCTTAAACAGGGAACCGTTGCAACAAGCTATTTTCACGATCATCATAATCTCTTCCTGGCAGGAAATGATGAGGCGGACATGCTTCTGGCTGCCCAAAGAATCCGACAGCTGCAAGGCGGATTCCTCACCGTACAAAACGGGGAGATTCTGGCAGAGCTGCCGCTTCCGGTATGCGGCATATTGTCTGATGAATCGTTGGAATATGTAGGGACAAAATTATGTCATATCCGCGAAAGCCTGATTCGTCTGGGATATCAACACAAAAATCCGATTATGTCTATCGGTACACTTGGGCTTCCGGTCAGTCCTGCATTAAAGCTGACGGATAAAGGACTGATTGATGTTCCGCATGGCTGTATAGTTCCTTTGATTATATGACATCATTATTTCAAATAAATTATTGGTAAACAACAACGCACCAAATCTCCATTGCTGAGCTCTGGAAGGTCTGGTGCGTTTCTTATTTATTTCGCATAATTTTGGCACTTAACAATATGCTAAAAATATGTTAATATATATTATTGGATGTTGGAACAAACAATTTAAAGAATAAAGGTGTATATATGAGAAAGTTAGCATTAAATGATGATATTTTAATGACAGTAGAAAAGCCTGCGCGATATATCGGCGGTGAAGTCAATTCTGTCATGAAGTCAAAAGATGTAGCAATCCGTTTTGCTATGTGTTTCCCTGATGTTTACGAAATCGGTATGTCCCATCTGGGCATACAGATTCTTTATGACATGTTCAATTCCATGGAGGATGTATGGTGCGAACGTGTCTATTCGCCGTGGCTGGATTTAGACGCCATCATGCGTCAGGAGAAGATTCCGCTGTTTGCACTGGAATCCCAGGATCCCATCAAAGATTTTGATTTTCTGGGTATCACTATCCAGTATGAGATGTGTTATACCAATATCCTGCAGGTACTGGATCTGGCACAGATTCCACTGCTTGCCTGGGAAAGAGGAGAGGACATGCCTATCGTCATCGGCGGCGGTCCCTGCACGTATAATCCTGAGCCCATTGCAGATTTCTTTGATATGTTCTATATTGGCGAAGGGGAAACACAGTATGAAGCTTTGATTGCGCTTTATAAGCAATGTAAGATTGAAAACGCGGGCAGAAAGGAATTTTTGCGCCGTGCAGCTAAACTTCCCGGAATTTATGTGCCACAGTTTTACGAGGTTACCTATAATGAAGATGGTACTATAGCAGCCTTTACGCCAACGGAAGAGGGAATCCCGGCAACTATCCAAAAAGAAATCGTCATGGACGTAAGCAATACTTATTATCCCATGAAACCGGTTGTGCCTTATATCAAAGTGACACAGGACCGTGTTGTCATGGAGATTCAGAGAGGCTGTATCCGCGGCTGCCGTTTCTGTCAGGCTGGTCAGCTTTACAGACCTGTGAGAGAACGTGATGTAGAGGTTCTGAAAAAATATGCACTGGAAATGCTGAAAAATACAGGACATGAAGAGATTTCCCTAAGCTCTTTGAGCTCCAGTGATTACAGCCAACTTCCTGAGCTGATAGATTTCCTGATTGAAGAGTGCAGCAAGAAGCATATTAATATCTCGTTGCCTTCCTTAAGAATCGATGCATTTTCTCTTGATGTGATGAGCAAGGTTCAGGATGTGCGTAAGTCCAGTCTGACTTTTGCACCGGAAGCCGGCAGTCAGAGACTCCGTGATGTTATCAACAAGGGATTGACTGAAGAAGTCATCCTTAAGGGTTCTGAACTTGCTTTTAAGGGCGGCTGGACCAGAGTAAAACTATATTTTATGTTAGGGCTTCCTACAGAAACAGAGGAAGATATCAAAGGCATTGCTGAGCTTTCCAATAAGATTGCAGCCACATTCTTTGATACCGTCCCCAAGGAAGAACGTAAGAACGGTAAGGTACAGATCGTTACCAGTACCTCGTTCTTCATCCCTAAGCCTTTTACCCCGTTCCAGTGGGCAAGACAGTGTACGAAAGAAGAATTCCTGGACAAGGCCTACCAGACCAAGAAAGCAATTACCGAACAGCTCAACCAGAAGAGCATCAAGTATAACTGGCACGAAGCAGATGCCAGCGTGCTGGAAGGTGTTCTGGCAAGAGGTGACAGAAGACTGTCAAAGGTACTTTTAAAGGTGTATGAAAAGGGCTGTTTCTATGATGCCTGGAGCGAGTATTTCCACAACGACAGATGGCTGGAGGCTTTTGAGGAATGCGGTCTGACGATTGATTTCTACAATACCAGGGAACGCAGCCTGGATGAGATCTTCCCATGGGATTTCATCGACTGCGGCGTAACCAAGGAGTTCTTAAAGAGAGAATGGCTAAAAGCACTGAAAGAAGAGACCTCTCCCAACTGTAAGAAACAGTGTCAGGGCTGCGGTGCCAGCCGTTTTGGAGGCGGCATATGCTTTGAGCCAAGAGAGGAGGCAACCGATGAAGGTACGAATTAAATTCAAAAAATACGGTCCTATCCGTTTTATCGGTCATCTTGATGTGATGCGCTTTTTTCAGAAAGCCATGCGCAGGGCCGAAATAGATATAGCATATACTACGGGCTTCAGCCCACACCAGATCATGTCCTTTGCGGCACCTTTAGGTGTAGGTCTGGAAAGCAACGGCGAATATATGGATATTGAGTGCCACTCCGTTACCGGCAGTCAGGACATGATGAACAGGCTAAATCGTGTCAGTGCCCCCGGTATAGAAGTCATTTCCGTAAAAGCACTTCCGGAACATGCGGGCAATGCCATGGCAAGTGTGGCAGCAGCCGGCTATACCATACGTTTTCGGGAAGGAAGAGCACCGGAATTTGATTATATTACAAAACTGCCGGAATTTCTTGCCAAAGAGCATATTATGGTTACAAAAGAAACAAAGACCGGTGTAAAGGAAGTGGATATCCGCCCAGGTATCTACGAAATGTATATTTTATTTCAATCAAACAAACCTACAGCCCAGGACTGTGCTGTAACATCAGGCTGCACTGCAACTCCGTCCATTTATATGCTGGTGGATGCTTCCAGTGCAGGCAACTTAAAGCCCGGCAAGGTTATTGAAGCATTTCTTGCTGCAAACGGCGAGGAACTGAAAGAGAATGCTCTTTTGATTACAAGAGAAGATGTGTATACCAATGTAGGTACCGAACAGTCTCCCAAGCTGGTACCTTTGGATGAAATCGGAAGCGATATTCCGGAAACACCGGATTTTCCTTCTCAGATGAGCGTTTCGGACGCATCAAAGGTATGAGCAGGGCTATTTTTACCAGACCGGATCGCAGCGAAGAGGTAAAACTGCGCAGTACGCAACAGGGTAAATTGCTTTTGACGAAATGGCAGGAAAAGCCTCTTGCGCTCCTGATACGGGAGAACAGGCTGCTGCAGGTTGCTGTTCCTGATGAACATGCAAGTAAGGTCGGCGCGATTTATCTTGGAAAAGTAAAGAAGGTACAGAAAAATATCGATGCCTGCTTTGTGGAAATCGCAGATAAAGAGCTGGTATATCTGCCTTTTTCCAAATGCAAGCATCCGTTTCTGACCAACCGTTCCTTTGACGGACGTATTCTGGAGGGAGACGAGCTGTTAGTACAGATTGAACGGGATGCTCTGAAGACTAAGCAGGCGGCAGCCACTACTGTGATTACGGTAACCGGCAGATTTGCTGTATTTAATACCGGCTCAGAGCGAACAGGGATATCTGCAAAATTAACAGATGAGGAACGGGAGAGACTTCGTTCTTTCCTGCTAAATCATAACCTGACTGACAGCAGACTGCACTGGCCCATTCCGGGAATTCCCGGCTTTCCTCCCTATGGGGCTGTCATCAGGACAGAAGCTTCTGTAGTTGACGAAGCTATCCTTTTGCAGGAAATCCGTGGACTGCTGGAACAATTTACCGGGCTTTTTACCAAAGCACTGCACAGCACCTGTTTTACCTGCCTGTCCTCTGCAAAGTCTCCCTGGGAATCCTGCCTGGAGCAGATTCCTACCCTGGAATATGAAGAAGCCGTCACGGATGTTGTTTCCTTACATGAGGATTTGGCAGCTTATTTTGCGAATAGAGAGATTCCTTTCAGACTGTATGAGGATGAAGCTTATCCTTTATCCAAGTTGTATGGATTAGACTCCAAAATGGAAAATGCTCTGTCACGTCGTATTTGGCTCAAATCGGGAGCATATCTCATTGTGGATATAACTGAGGCACTTACTGTTTTCGATGTAAATTCGGGCAAATACGAGCTTAAGAAGGCATCTACGGAAGCTTTTTATCAGATTAATCTGGAAGCCGCACGGGAAATTGCACTTCAGATCAGACTGCGGAATCTGTCAGGCATCATCCTTGTGGATTTTATCAATATGGAAGATACATCCTACGAGGAGAAGCTTTTGGAATACATGAAACAATTGATCAGACAGGATAAGATCACGACCAATGTTATAGACATCACCCCGCTTGGGCTGATGGAAATCACCCGTAAAAAAGTCAACAAGACGCTGGCAGAACAATTCAGAAAAGAGGTCAAGCCATGAAACACACAACAGTCATCTGCTTTGCCAACAATAAAGGCGGCAGTGGGAAATCTACAACCTGTTCCAATGTAGGCGCAGCTCTTGCCAAATCCGGCAAGAAGGTTCTGATGCTGGACGGAGATATGCAGCTGAACCTGTCCCTGTCATTTCTGGATGAGGATAAGGTGCTGGAATATGCCAAGAGCAGCAATAACCTTTATCAGGCCATTAAGGAGCAAAAGGATTTAAAAGACTATATCGTATCCACCCCTTATGAGAACGTGGATCTGATTCCATCTTCCACGCTGATGAGTTCTATCGAATATGAGCTTTTCACCAAATGGCAGCGGGAGTTCATCTTGCGTAAGCTGTTAAAGACTGTCAGGGAAAGCGGTACCTATGATTACATCCTGATGGATGCACCGCCTACACTGGGCGGCTGGGTCCTGAATCTTCTGTGTGCCTCCGATTATCTGGTAATCCCTGTGGAAGCCAGTCCCTGGGGCTTGTTCGGTTTGGCTAATATGTTCGAATTCCTGCAGACTACCCAGGAAATGGCGCCTGGGCTTTCTCTCCTGGGTATTGTCATCACCAAAGTAGACGAACGAAAGAATTATTTCAAGCAGACAAAGGAGTCTCTGGAAGCACTGGAGGACATCCATGTCTTTTCGTCCCTGATTCACGTGGACAGTACCGTGGAATGGGCACAAGATAACAGTAAGCCTGTCATCAATTACAAGCCGGGCAGCAGAAGCGCCAAGGAATATACGGCACTTGCAGAGGAAATAAAAACGATTTTGCAAGAAGCATAAAATAGTATAAATGTTTACCCATAATTATTTTTTGTAGGAAGGTTTTGCCACGATGCAGTTAATCAAGATGGAAAAGGTCAAAGATGGCCGTTATCTGAAGAATTATGAGCTTACTTATGAGAACAAAGCGGGAAAAGAGAAAAAATATGAAATCGTCAGCCGCAAAGACCTGCAGACTGTATCAGATATCGGAAGTCAACCCAGCGGTGTCTCTATCATTGCGACAAAAAACAATAAACTCCTTTTACTCAGAGAATTTCGTATGGGTGTGAATAAATTCATTTACAATCTGTGTGCCGGAATGATGGAAGAGCAGGAGAGTATAGAAGAGTGCATCAAACGCGAGCTTTATGAAGAAACAGGATTAAAAGTAAAGGATTTTCTCGATATTTTACCGCCTTCCTATTCTGCTGTGGCAATTTCCGATATCAAGACTTACATTGCTTTTGTGGAGGCAGAGGGAGACTTTGAAGATCATTCCTCTGAGAATGAACAAATTGAAGCACATTTTTTTACTCGTGAAGAAGTAAAAGATATGCTGACCACGGAAGAATTCAGCTCCAGAGCACAGCTGGCTGCTTATTTTTTTACGAAAGCGCTTATATAACTTCGGATTATTCGATCTTCCTCAGTCTATTTAGAGTTTAAACATAATTTTTAGGTAAAAATTTACAGGAGAAAACAATTTACAGGAGAAATTTCGCTATGAAGATATTTGCTTATTGCCTGCGGGAATTTGACGAGAAAGAATTTTATGATACAATCTGTGCAGAGTATGGTGCAGAATATTCTTACACGACAGCTTACCCAAGTCCGGAAAACGTGGAGCTCGCCCGGGGGTACGATGCTATCAGCATCACTCCCTGCGACATGGGTGAGCATATGCTGGATTTGTTTTATACTGTAGGTGTGCGCTATGTTGCCACACGTTCCATCGGTTTCGACCATATAGACCTGGCTCATGCAGGTAAACTGGGAATGGGTGTCTCTCACGTGTCCTATGCTCCGGAAACGGTAGCAGATTACGCAATCATGATGATGCTCATGTGTTGCCGTAATATTTGCCATATTCTGGACAGATCTGCCATCCAGGACTATACGCTTAAGGGAAAGATGGGCAAAGACCTTTGCGACTGTACCGTAGGCGTCATCGGTACCGGACAAATTGGAAAAACCGTAGTTAAGCATCTTTCATCCTTTGGGTGTCGTATTCTTTCCTATGACTTGTATCCCAATCCGGAACTTGCCGGCTTGACCGAATATGTCAGCCTGCAGGATTTGTATGCACAAAGCGATATTATAACATTACATACACCTGCCACTGCAGACAATCACCATATGCTTAACGCCGACGCTTTCCGTCAGATGAAAAATGGCGTCATTATCATCAATACTGCTCGCGGTGCTCTGATTGATACAGAAGCTTTGATCGATGCTGTGGAATCCGGCAAAATAGGGCATGCTGCCCTGGATGTACTGGAGCACGAGGATGGATTGTATTATGCGAACAGGATGGGAGACCCCATCGTCAACCGCTCTATGGCTATCCTGCGATCGTTTCCAAATGTGATTTTAACACCCCATACCGCTTTTTATACCAGAAAAGTAGTATATGATATGGCTTTAAAGACTATCAAGGGTATACATGATATGATGACTGGTATAGAAAATCCACTGGTATTGGTTCGTTAACATTTTTACCATTTCTGTTTGCAAACCGCAAGAAACTTACAAGAAAGCAGCTGCTGAAATTCCAGGAATTCCTTATCCCTGATTTCAACAGCTGCTTTGGTGTTAGAAGCAGTAGTTATAGGCATATCCAACTATGCGCAAAAGACAACTTTAACGAATAGTTAGTGGCATTTTATTTGTCTACTTCCTCATTGGAACTTCCGGCGGCAACCTTTCCGCCAAGGAATCCGGATAATACCGCTGATAGATCTACGCCGGTAGATTCCTTCAGTCCATCAGTAACCTGAGTAACAGTACTCATGATGTCTTTCATCAGCTTAGCAGAATTTCCCTCACCATACATGGTGATTCGATCAACATTGCTAAGTGGTGTCGCTGCATTTTTAACAACTTCAGGCAGGGCTTTAAAATACATTTCAAGAACAGCGGCTTCACCCATTTTAGCCATAGCTTCAGCTTTCTTTTCAATACCTTCAGCTTCTGCAATAGCTTTTGCTTTGATTGCTTCCGCCTCGGCAAGACCTTTGGTTCTGATACCTTCAGCTTCCTGTTCCATGGTATATTTTTGTGCCTCAGCTTTGGCTTTCATAGCATCAGCCTCTTTTTCGGTTTCAAACTTTCTTGCTTCTGCTTCGCGCTGGCGCTCATAAAGCTGTGCATCGGCTTCCTGCTGTTTAGCAAACTTTTCAGCTTCCGCTTTCTTCTTAATCTGTGCATCCAGAGCCTGTTCCATTACCTCAGCCTCTTTCTGCTTTAACAGAATTTCCTTTTCCTGTTTGGCAATATTAGCATTTGCTGTAGTGATTTCAACCGTTTTACGCTGTTCCTCTTCCTGTATCTTATAAGCTGCATCGGCTTCTGCGCGTTTTACATCTGCAGCTTTTTTCAGTTCTGCTTTCTGAATGTCCAGTTCATTCTGCTTCTTGGCAATTTCTGAAGCGGCGTTTACTTCAGCTTCATTGGCTTCTCTTTTCGCATTAGCCTGGGCTTTGGCAATTTCTTTTTCACTTTCTGCACGGGAAATTGCAGCGTTTTTCTGGATTTTTACGATATTGTCTACACCCAGATTCTCAATAACGCCATTGCCGTCTACAAAGTTCTGTACATTAAAGCTGATAATATCAAGTCCCATAGCAGCAAGGTCAGGTTCTGCATTTTCTTTTACCAAAAGCGCAAATTTCTGGCGATCAGAAACCATCTCTTCAAGGGCCATCTTACCTACAATCTCACGGACATTACCTTCCAGAACCTCTCTGGCAACTCTTCCGATATAATCAGAATTTTTATTTAAAAAGTTCTGTGCTGCAAGTTTCAAACGGTCCTCGTTATCACTGATTTTTACATTAACAGTAGCATCCACATTAATGTTTATGTAGTCTGCAGTAGGCACAGCGTTGGATGTCTTAACATCAATGGGAATGAGCTGCAGGTTCAGTTCATCCTTTCTTTCCAGAAAAGGAATTTTAATTCCTGCTTTTCCTATCAATACCTTTGGTGTCTTTCTAAGACCCGAAATAATTATTGCGGTGTCCGGCGATGCCTTTACATAACCGGTCAGGAAAATGATCAGTATCAATACAATCAGGGCGATAACAGGTACGGCTGTGAATAAAATAGTTGAATTTGGCATAATTTTACTCTCCTCTTCTTTGATATTGATTCGTCAATTGTTGAATCTAATCATAATTTATCATAAAATTGCCGAAAAATAAATGCCTATTTTAACATATTACGACAAATAACGTATAGATTTCTGAACTATAAATTATCTGAATCAAGAATCACCGTAAAAGGTCCGTCATTTAATAATTCTACTTTCATATCTGCACCAAAAGAACCATGTTCAACTACAGCTACTTCCTTCCTGCACTTTTCAATAATATATTCGTATAGTTCTTCAGCCAGAACAGGATCGCCCGCATTGATAAAGGACGGCCTGTTGCCTTTCTTGCAATCTGCATATAAAGTAAATTGCGATACCAATAATAAGGAGCCATTTACACTTTTTAAATCCAGATTTGTCTTGCCGCTTTCATCTTGGAAAATACGCAGACCAATCAGCTTCTTTATCATTTTGTCAGCAATTTCCCTGGTATCCGTTTGGCTTACACCAATTAGTACCAGGAATCCGTGACCTATATTACCGATTCTCTCCTCTTCTACTGTCACACTTGCGTGCTGAACGCGTTGAATTACAAATCTCATTTATATGATCCTCTCAATCTTTTCATTTTATTAATCTATTCTTTGTTCGTATCCTCTTCAACTTTATTTTCTTGAAAAGACGCTTCATTTTCATCTATGTTGTCATTTGTGCTGTCTGCATTTGAAGAGATTCCCGCATCAATTCTGAAATCCTCTTCACTACTGTAAAATCGTTTGCCGATACAGGCATGATAATCACCATTTTCATTATAATCATGGAAACCATTATGATCTACAGCACCCAGATTAATATAATTGCCGGTTCCTTCCGGCATGTTTTTCTTGCGTAAGGATGCACTTACAAAAGATTTGATCATTGCATAAAGAACCGCAAATAAAGGTACGCCAATGATCATTCCCAACACACCGAACAAACCGCCGAACAAAGTAATTGAGAAAATCACCCAGAATCCGGTAATACCTGTGGAATCCCCAAGAATCTTAGGTCCCAGGATATTTCCGTCAAACTGTTGCAGAACAACTATAAATATGACAAAATATACGCAATTCAGCGGATGCGCCGGATCTACCACGAATATCAATATGGTGGTAGGAATAGCGCCAAGGAAAGGACCAAAAAAAGGAATAATATTGGTCACTCCGATCACTACGCTGACAAGTGCTGCGTAAGGTGTCTTCATTAAAGAGGTGCCAATAAAACACAGAATACCTATAATGATGGAATCAAGTATCTTTCCGCCCACAAAGCCAATGAAAGTCTTATGTGTGAACCTGAAATTATTGATGACTACATTGGCCATATCACGATGGAATACTGCATACATAATTTTCTTAGCCTGACCTGCAAAAGTCTCCTTGTTTGAAAGCACATAAATGGAAATAATGAAACCTATAATAAAATCCCACAATACGCCCAATGTGCTGAGTACACTTATTGATACCGTTTTGATTACTTCACTAGTTGCGGACAACAGTGTATTATTCATCCACAATTCAAGCTCATTGGAATATCTATCGATATTCTTAGTAACGTAATTCTTAATATCGGGATTATTAGCCAAAAGTTCATTTAGCCAAACCGTAATATTGTTCAGATACGTATCAAAATTGACTACAATGTTCTGTATACTGGGTACAATTTGAGATAACAACATTGCAATCAAAATATATATCACAAAGAAGAATAAAAATGCTGTAATCAGAATTCCTGTTCCTCTAATAACCTTATTTCTCCTTACAGATTCCTTGATTCCGATTTTGTTGCATAATACAAATAATATCTTTCGTTCAACGAAATTAAGTACCGGCGTAAGAAGATACGCCGTTCCAAGCCCAAACATAATAGGCATCAATATCTCTACCACTGAAGCAAGATTTGCCCGAAGATTTGAAACATGGAAAATCAAATAATAGAAACATATGCTGGCTGCTATCACCAGGAATGCAGTCAATCCCCAACGAATGTATTTGTTATTAAGCTTAAATTTCATAGAACTCCCTTTCCTTTAGTAACTTGATAACTATATCATACACTCTCTTGGAAAATATAACAAGTAAAGGTTGCCTAAAGAAAGCTGAAATTTTTCTAAAAAGACTCCTTTCCTGTAACCTTCTCAGATTCCCCTTACACAATCTGTTGAGACTAATTCAAATCTGATAAAATATCCTTGATTATGACTGCATACGGGGCAAATTGAAGGAGCCTCTGTACCTTTATAGACATAGCCGCAATTTAAACACATCCACTCCACCTCTGTATCTGATACAAAGAGCTTCCCTTCCTCCATCAGTCTGGCAAAACAACCGAATCTATCACCATGGATTTTCTCAATCTCTGCAATCATTCGAAAAGATGCAGCAACTTTAGCAAATCCTTCCTCTTCAGCTTTCTCGGCAAAATTCTTATAGACATCATCATGTTCCTCATACTCGTTGTGCTGGGCCTTTTTTAATAATTCTTCGACTCTATCGGATATGTCTACCGGATAGCCGCCATCAATAAAGATATTTTCTCCCGCAAGTTCTTTCAGGTGATTATAAAATATTTCAGCATGCTCTTTCTCTTGGTCCGCGGTAAATCCAAATACTGCATTGATTACATACAGTCCGTTCTTTTTGGCTGCAGCTGCCGCAAATGTGTATCGATTTCTAGCCTGGCTTTCTCCGGCAAAGGCTCTCATTAAATTATCCTTTGTCACACTGTCTTTAAAATCCATTAACGCCTCCTTTGAGTACTGTTTGTTATTTTTTATATCTGTTACTCTTTACAAATCATTCCCCGATTCTCAAAAGAATATTCATTTTTCTATTGTATCTTGCCTCAAAAAAGGATAAAATAATCTGGTCAACGAAATTGTAAAATATTACAGTTATGAATAACTAATAAAACAAGGTGGTATACCAATGAAATTACAACAGGTATTAAGTTATGTCCGCAAAGCTGTAGACGATTATCATATGATTGAAGAAGGTGATAAAATTGCAATCGGTATCTCCGGGGGCAAGGACAGTCTTACGTTACTGTATGCATTACACGGATTGCAGCGATTCTATCCAAAGCATTTTAACATCCATGCTGTAACCGTGGATTTGGGATTTGAAAATCTAAATCTGGAAAAAATCAAGGCACTCTGCGAGGAGCTTGAAGTGGAATATACCATCGTACATACCGACATAGCCCAAATCATTTTTGAAGAACGCAAAGAAAGCAATCCCTGTTCCTTGTGTGCAAAAATGCGAAAGGGTGCGCTAAATGATGCGATCAAAGCAGCAGGCTGCAACAAAGTGGCATATGCTCATCATAAAGATGATGTAGTGGAAACGATGTTAATGTCTCTTATTTTTGAGGGACGTTTCCACACGTTCTCTCCCGTCACTTATTTGGACAGAATGGAGTTGACTGTAATCCGACCATTAATGTATATGAATGAAGTAGACGTCATTGGTTTTGTCAATAAGTATCAGGTACCGGTAGTAAAAAGTCCATGTCCGGCTGACGGTTACACCAAACGGGAATATATCAAAAATCTTCTGCGACAGTTAAATCTAGAAAACCCCGGTGTCAAGGAGCGTATGTTTACCGCAATCCAAAACGGCAATTTGAAAGGATGGTCAGAGTACTTTGGCAGCAAATAATAAAACTGATAATTATCACGATGAACAAAACAAACAAAATATTATCAAACTCCGTAATGTCCTGGATTCGCTTCCCGGTTTCTGTCGCACATTCTTCAGAGGTATTGAAGAATATACTTCGGCAAGAACGAGATTGGCATATGCCTATGATATCAGGCTTTTCTTTGAATTCCTTCATGAGAAGAACAGCATCTGTGCAAAAATGGAGATAAACGATTATCCCTTGTCTTTGTTAGACCAGTTGACAAGGATGGATATCATCGAATACCTGGAGTATATAACACTATACCAAAAAGATGGCAAAGACGTAACTAATGATGAACGTGGTAAATCCAGAAAGCTGGCATCTTTACGTAGCTTCTATAACTTCTTCTACCAGAATGAAATGATTGAGAAGAATCCAGCTGCCCTGGTGCCACTTCCCAAAAAGCATGAGAAAGAAATCATTCGTCTGGAACCCAATGAAGTAGCCATTCTTCTTGACCAGGTAGAGGAAGGAACAAAGCTCACAAAGAAAGAATTAGAATATCACAAAAAGACTAAAATCAGAGATGTAGCATTGCTCACTTTACTCCTTGGAACGGGAATCCGAGTCTCTGAATGTGTGGGACTGGACCTCAAGGATATTGATTTCGATGTTGATGGAATAAAAATACGCCGAAAAGGTGGATATGAGGCTGTTATCTACTTCGGTGAAGAAGTGGAATCCGCTCTTATTGATTACCTTGAAGAGAGAGATCACATAGTTCCATGCGAAGGCCATGAAAATGCACTGTTCCTCTCTTTGCAGAACAAGCGTATTTCAGTTCGATCTGTAGAGAATCTGGTGAAAAAATATGCTTCCCGTGTAACTACACTGAAAAAAATCACTCCTCATAAGCTTCGCAGTACCTACGGTACTTCTCTGTACCGAGAAACAAATGATATCTATCTTGTAGCCGACGTCCTGGGACATAAAGACGTTAATACCACCAGAAAGCACTACGCAGCTCAGGCTGATGAACGCAGACGCAGCGCTGCGAACAAGGTACGACTACGTGAAAATTAACATGAAACACCCTATCTCGATTTAGCCCCGCAAAGGTAATTGGACAGGGTGTTTAATCATTCAAAGCTACTTATATTCGTTAGAATAATAAGGCACAATAAGCATCTGTCCTTCTCTGATAGTATCACCTTTTATATGGTTGATACTTCTAACTTCATTCATGTAATCAAATATATTGTCGTAATGACTGTCGCAATATTCCCGTGCTATAGACCACAAAGAGTCTCCATATTCTACTTGTATATCAGTATAATACTTAAATGACATGTTTCCAATTTCTGATTCTGCATATGATGTGATAGAATAATAAGAAACAGCCATCACAAGTACCAGACATACAGTAAATGCCAGCAGCAAAATACGATTACGAATCTCTCGCTGTCTTCTGATTCTCCACTTGTAATTCCTGTAATCTCTTTCGCTCAAGTAACCTCTCCTCAATTGACTTTCCATAAATTCTTTGCTTACCTGATATCTCATATGTACACCCTCTCGACATGCGTATTAATTTTATACTCGCAGAACATTTGTTCTGATTGTATTTTACCGAACATACATTCGTTTGTCAATAGTATTTTTGAAAATACCGAACATATTTTTGGAATATATGTTTGCTTTTCTCAAGAATCTATGCTATACTTTTTTTAGTTACAACATTTTACATATGGAGGTTATTTTTATGGGATATGGTAAGATTACTGCCAAACAGCAGGAGATTCTGGATTATATAAAGAATGAGATTTTGAAGAAAGGATATCCTCCTACAGTCCGCGAGATATGCGAGACTGTTCATTTGAAGTCCACCTCTTCCGTACACTCTCATCTTGAGACTCTGGAAAAGAATGGATATATACGCAGGGATCCTACGAAGCCCAGAGCTATTGAAATCTGTGATGACAGTTTTCAGATGGTGCGCACCGAGATGGTCAGCCTTCCTGTAGTTGGCAATGTTGCCGCAGGACAGCCCATCCTTGCTGAAGAGAATATCGAAGAATATTTTCCTGTTCCCGCAGAGATGGTTCCCAAGGGCGAATCTTTTATTCTGAATGTTCGCGGTGATTCCATGGTCAATGCCGGCATCCTGAATGGCGACAGAGTATTTGTAAACCAATGCTCTACTGCCAATAACGGTGATATAGTCGTTGCGCTGATTGATGATTCCGCCACAGTGAAACGTTTCTATCGTGAGAAAGATCATATTCGTCTCCAGCCTGAAAATGACTATATGGATCCCATTATTGTTGATGACTGTGAGATTCTTGGAAAAGTGTTCGGTATTTATAGAATCTATCACTGATATTTTTTAAAATTTATGCAACAGTCTAAAGAAAATGTATATTACGGGATTATTCAGGAAAAGCTATGATTGAACAGTAAGCTGCACTGTGCAGCGAAATGAATGGAGGTTAATCATGGGTAGTAAATTTCTTAATTGTACAGCTTTGACCGTAGCCATCATTGGTGCAATCAACTGGGGGCTGATCGGCATTTTCCGTTTCGATCTGGTAGCTTTCATCTTTGGGGAAATGTCATGGCTTTCAAGAATTATTTATACTCTCGTAGGACTGTGCGGATTGTATTTGATAACTTTTTATATGCGTCTATCAGACGGTAGCGATGATTAATTAGCGCACTTCCGAATAAGTAAAAAGCCTGCTGAACCCAGTGTTCACAGGCTTTTCTTTATACCTTTTGTCGTTATTCCATGTATGAGACGCGACCATTTCTGAGATTTTCACTAAATTTCTTTCGGATCTATCTGCTTTCCATCTCTCCAGATTCTCTCCAGATCATACAGCAAGCGATTTTCCTTATCAAAAATATGCACAATGACATCCTGGAAATCCATCAGAATCCAATTGGCTGTATCATATCCTTCTACCTGTCTGGATGGATATCCTGCTCTTCCCAGCTTCTCTTCTACATTATCGCTAAGTGCCTGAATCTGGCTGCGGTTGGTACCGCCTGCAATAATAAAATAGTCCGCAATCACTGACACTTCACTGATATCAATAACTTTAATATCTTCTGCTTTTTTATCTTCCAATGCCTCTATAGCAAGCTTAGCCATTTCTGCTGATTTACTCATTTCCTTCTCCTTTTCCTGTATAATAATCATATGTCTTGCGTGTCATGGGATCAATTTCCCCTTCTGTACTTTCCAGATACTCCAAAATATCTTTCAGAATAACCACCAAAGTTTGGTCCAGATCGATAAATGCCATCTTTCTTACTTGCGAAAGATTCGGAGCCTGTTTTCTGTTAGGCTCGATATAATCTGCAATAAAAATGATTTTTTCCAAAAGTGACATACCGGGACGGCCTGTGGTATGGTTCAGAATCGCATTTATGACATCCGAATTCGTCACATGAAATTCGTCCATAGCCAGATAACTACCTACTTTAGCATGAAGCAAAAAAGGATTTCTACGTTCAATTTCATTTATACTGATATTGTGCTTCTCACAGATTGCAAGGCGTTTCTCATCGGTAAGGCATTTTGCACAGTCATGAAGCAGTCCTGCCATTTCAGCATCCTTCAACGAAGCGCCATAACGCATGGCTAGCGCAGTAGCAGTATAAGCAACACCCAATGTATGCTCATATCTTTTAGCATCCTGAGCTTTCTCCATGGCTTTTCTGATTTTTCTCATATCGGTGTTCTTCATATCAGTCCTCTTTTCTGTTGGTGCTCATTTTAACCGAATCAAGTAAGTCGAAGCGGGTTATAAATATCCGCTGATATCATAAGAATATCAGGATTATAACATCTGATATAAATGATTGTCGCTGATATATGCTCTGACATTTTCCGGAACCATATATCGGATACTTTGCAGATTAGCTACTCGCTCCCTTATATTAGTGGAAGAAAGCTCCATGGCTGGAAACTGCAGCAAACGAATCCCGGCGCCAAACTTTTCTTTCAGCTCCAGACATTTCTTTTTCATCTCTTCAATCGGCGATCCGTTCCTGGCTGCTGCAATAACAGTACATGCCTTAAAGATGCGTTCAGGGTCCTTCCACTTCTCAATGGAATACAAGCAATCAGCTCCCATAATAAAGTAAAGAGAAGCATTCTTATTTTCGGCTTGTAACTGCTCCAGAGTATCGCAGGTATAAGTATATCCTTCCCTAACAATTTCCATTCCGGAAGCAGCAAAATAAGGATTTCCTTCTATGGCCAATTCTACCATTTTAAGCCGATCTTTGCCGTCCAGCACATGGCTTTTTTCTTTCATATAAGGGCATCCTGCAGGTATAAACAATATTTGATCCAGTTCCGCATCTTCCATAGCCCACTGAGCAAGCATAAGATGCCCCACATGAATGGGATTAAAAGTACCACCCATAATTCCTATTTTTTTCTTTGTACTGTTTGAAGCATCAGCAGTTTCCATTGCAATCTCCTACTAAGCTGTTATTATGGAAGAATAATTTTCTTATTATCCTTATTTTCCTTGTAAAGTACGATTTTCTTACCGATTACCTGTACCACCTGAGAATGAGTCCTACCTGCAACCATTTCTGCGATCTCTCTTGGATCATCGAAACAATTCTTTAAAACTGCAATTTTAATCAATTCTCTTGTATTAAAAGCTTCTCCGATGGCTTCTGTAAGCTCCGGTGTCAGGCTGGATTTTCCCACCTGAAAAATTGGAGTCAGATTGCTGGCGAGGCTCATTAAATATGCTCTTTGCTTACTTGTCATTTTGAGTCCTTTCTGACAGCATAATCTCTGTTTCCAGCCAATTAATGGCTTAGCAGCGACTTCCTGTCTGTCCTATGTCAATATTATTTATAATAATCAAAAGATAAACCATACATGCGTACAGTATCGCCTTCCTGAATGCCAAGTTCTTCAAGTTCCGCTAAAATACCGGTATCTTTTAGGAAATTCTGGAAGAAGGTAAATCCTTTCTCGCTTTCCAAATTTGTATACCCCAGCATTTTCTCAATGCGGGGACCCTCAACAACATATTCATCCTCTTCTTCGTCATATACCACAGTATAAGGCTCGTCCGAATATCCCTTTGCATATTCAGGAAAATATTCCTGAGCAAAAATGGTAGGCTCTTCGTTGATTTCCTCAAGCATCTGGTTCACGCGATACAAAAGCTCCTTCACACCTTGACCGCTGACTGCTGAAATAGGGTATACATCCACTCCCTGAGACTCAAATTCTGCTTTAATTGCGCTTATCGGATCATTTTCTTCATCGTAAATTGCATCTATCTTATTAGCAGCAATAACCTGCGGACGCTTTGCAATATCAGGATTATAAGCTTCCAGTTCTTTGTTGATGGCATAAATATCCGCTATAGGATCTCTGCCTTCCGTACCGGCTGCATCTACGATATGGATGATGACTTTTGTACGTTCGATATGGCGCAGAAACTCGTGTCCAAGTCCTACGCCCTCGGAAGCCCCTTCAATCAGTCCGGGAATATCAGCAATGACAAATCCCTTGCTACCATCCAAATCAACCACTCCCAGGTTAGGATTTAAAGTGGTAAAATGATAATTTGCAATCTTGGGTTTGGCGTTGGTCACTCTGGACAGAAAGGTAGATTTTCCTACATTAGGAAATCCCACAAGCCCTACATCGGCAATTACTTTCAACTCAAGAATCAATTCCAGTTCCTGGGCCGGTTGACCGGGCTGAGCATATTTGGGAACCTGCATGGTGCTTGTTGCATAATGCTGGTTACCGTTACCACCTTTACCGCCTTTCAAAAGGATACAACGTTTATTGTCTCCCGACATATCCGTAATGACCTGGCCGCTTTCCGCTTCTTTGACAACGGTTCCGGCAGGCACCTTGATTACGATATCGTTACCGTCCTTACCACGGCAGTTCTTCTTGCCGCCTTCTTCGCCATCCTCGGCCCGATACTTGCGGATGTGCCGAAAATCTATCAGAGTATTTAGTCCTTCATCCACTTCAAAAATAACGTCACCGCCGTGTCCGCCGTCTCCACCGTCAGGACCGCCGTTGGGAACATATTTTTCTCTTCTGAAAGATACATGACCATCTCCGCCTTTACCACTTCTGACGAAGATTCTGGCTCTGTCTGCAAACATATCTTGCTCCTTTCTGGCTCCCTGGCCAATGCAACCCTGCGTTATCTCAGGGATACGCGCGGATTGCTGAAAAAAGAGCTTCAAACAAGCACTGTTTGAAGCTCCTGATCGTTCGCTCTTATTTCTCTACAGGATATACGGAAGCCTGTTTCTTGTCTCTTCCTTTTCTTTCGAATCTGAGAACGCCATCAACTAATGCAAATAAAGTATCATCTCCACCGATACCTACGTTTACACCGGGATGAATCTTAGTTCCGCGCTGTCTGTACAGAATATTTCCTGCTTTCACGAACTGTCCGTCAGCTCTCTTCGCACCTAATCTCTTGGCCTCGGAATCTCTACCGTTCTTGGTAGAACCAACACCCTTTTTATGAGCGAAAAATTGAAGGTTCATATTTAACATGGTTTACACCTCCTCAAATTTAACTTGCAGATACTTTGTACCATAGTCCTTGCTCAATGTCTTCAGACCAAACACCATGGAATCCAGTAAAAATGTGGACTTTTCCTGCAGACTGCTCTTGAAATCACACTTAATGAAACCCGTCTCCTCATTGGTAACAAGATTCATCTTCTCACCGGCAAGCTCCTCCAACGAATTAATCGTATTCGTTACAAGTGCTGAAATTCCCGCACAGAGAATATCCGGCTGATTCCCCTTAGCATATCCCGCATGTCCCATACAGGTAAAACCCCTGTACTCACCATCACTGGTCTTACGAATTAAGATAGTAGTCATATCTTTGTCCTAAACAGAACGATTAAGCATTAATCTTGTCAATTTTAACCTGAGTGTATGCTTGTCTATGACCATTCTTCTTGTGGTAACCGGTTTTTCTCTTGTACTTGTATACAATAACCTTCTTACCTTTACCCTGTTCCATAACGGTAGCGGTTACAGTAGCGTTAGCTACATCAGCACCAACTTTCAGAGTATCGTCACTTACTGCGATTACCTGGTCAAAAGTAACAGTATTGCCAGCCTCTGCGTTCAGCTTCTCTACTTTGATAACATCGCCTTCAGCTACTTTGTACTGTTTTCCACCTGTTGCAATAATTGCGTACATAAGGCACCTCCTATTATAAAAACTCGCTAACTTTGGTGATGTCGTATATTTTTTCGACATGCTTCTACCTAGTTATGCGGCATACTGTGATATATTACCACACCCGTAGAGTCCTGTCAAGTTGTTTTTAAATTTTTCTCAAATTTTTCGTAACAGTTCAGACAACCCGTTTGTAAGTGCACAAATCATGCTTGCATGATTTTGTGCTTACACACTGGGTTGTACTGAGCCCACGGCATTGAGCAAAAGTAGTCGCACAGCAATGGATGGAACGAACAAAAAAAGATGCAAAAAACTTTTTCTGTTTCGTGCATCTGTTTTTGTTATTGATTAAAACCCTGATGCATCAATGCACCGATCAATCCTCTTACTTTCCGGATACAATATCCTCATTATTTCTCTTCTCAAAATCTTCTATGTACTGGATAATCAGCTTCACAGTGCCTTCAATTCCCAGAACACTGCTGTTGATGCAGAGATCATAGCTGTCTGCACGTCCCCACTTCTTTGAAGAATAGTAGTTATAATAACTTTGTCTCTGCTTATCTTTCTTAATGATCATTTCTTTCGCCTTGGCTTCGGACAGGTTATATTTCTGCATGATACGCTTTACCTTGCAGTCCTCATTGCCGTAGATGAAAAGATGTACACAGTTCTTATAATCAGCCAGAGCATAGTCTGCGCAACGACCAACAATGACACAGGGCTCTTCGTCGGCAATCTTCTTAATGGTATCAAACTGTGCCAAAAATACCTTATGGCTGATAGGCATATCCACGAAAGATGATGCATTGTAACCAAAGGAATAAGTATCCATAACCAGATTATAGAGGAAAGAATTAGTAGGTCTTTCATCATGATTCTGAATCATTTCTTCACAAAAACCGCTTTCCTGGGCTGCACGAGTAAGCAGCTCTTTATCATAGCATTTGATTCCAAAATATTCCGCAACCTTTTCCCCAATTTCACGTCCGGCGGATCCGAACTGACGTCCAATTGTAATAATAGTATTCATATACATACCCTCTGCTTTCTGTCAAAGTATAAATGTCAATTGGTATCCATCTATCTAGAAACTATTATACGTTATTTTTTTATGAAAAACAACCAAAACTTTTAAATTATTCGTGAACTTTTTGCAAAATTGTACAATTTATATATAAATACGAAAATTTTTCAGTCAAATGTATTATCCCAGAACTCTCCTGGCAGCGTCCATTCCTGCTGGTGTAACCGCCAGGCCTCCAAGCGCAGTTTCCCGGAAAGATACGTCCATCTTATCTCCCACTTCCTTCATAGCATCAATGACCTGATCCGGTGGAATGCGGCTGGTAATACCGGCCATGACCATGTCGGCACAGGACAGAGCATTTACGGTTCCTATGACGTTACGCTTTACACAAGGAACCTCCACCAGGCCTGCTACCGGGTCACATACCAGTCCCAACAGGTTTTTCAGTGCCATAGCAGCAGCATGGGCAATCTGTTCACAATCACCGCCTTGCAGATGCACCAACGCCCCTGCAGCCATTGCACTTGCAGAACCAATTTCTGCCTGACATCCACCGGCAGCCCCACTGATAGAGGCTCTTGCAGCGATCACCTGTCCTATGCCTGCCGCAACATACATAGCTTCCAACATCTTCTGTGTATTGCGTTCTCTCTTTTGAAAATAAGGCACCAGCACCGCAGGTAAGACACCGCAGGCTCCTGCCGTGGGGGCTGCAACGATTCGTTTCATACATGCATTGGATTCTCCCATCTGAAGTGCACCCGCGATACAACCATCCACATACTCACCACACAGAGACTGTTCTCGTGCTGAATGCTGATACTGCTCCATTTTGGCACCGTCACCACCTACAAGACCACTTTTCGATTTCAGATTACTTTCATAAGTTGCAGCTGCTAAAAGCATAGCATCCCAGGTACTCCTCATCTTATCCAAGCTGTCCTGTCGTGTCACGTCACGTTCCGAGATATCTTCTTCCAGAATTACCTCCCAAAAAGGCTTGTCCTGTTCTTTACACACCGTTATAATTTCCTGCAAAGATTCATATGCCATCCTTTTATTCCTCCGTATCAATATAACTTACTTTCATGATTCCTTCCAGCTGCTCCAGCATATGAATCGCTTCGAGAGGAATCTGCTGGTCAGTTTCCAGTACCATAACAGCAAATCCACCTCTTTTGTCACGATACAAATTCATAGTTGCAATATTCACGTTTCTTTTAGACAAAGATGTAGTTACCTGTGCCACATATCCCGGCTGATCCTGATTATAGACAATTAAAGTAGGCTTTTCTGCAGAGAACACCACAGCGACACCATCCAACTTATGAATCATTATTCGACCGCCGCCGATCGAAGCAGCCTGAATCTCCAACTGTTTACCATGCTTTCCCGTCAACTTCAGTACTGCCGTATTAGGATGCGCATCTTTCAAAGTTTTATTAGTAAATGAAAAAGCCAATCCATTCTTCTTTGCCAATTCAAAACTCTGCGGAATCCTGATATCATCCGGTGCCATCCCCAAAAGCCCGGCAATCAACGCCTTATCTGTACCATGCCCCACACCTGTAGTTGCAAATGACCCATGCAGCACAATATCCACCTTCACAGGCTCATCCTCCAAAAGCCTAGACGCCACATACCCAATCCTCACAGCCCCCGCCGTATGGGAACTGCTGGGTCCAACCATCACAGGCCCCAAAATATCAAACAAATTCATAATCATTCCATCCCTTCAAAGTATATCTCTACCTTCCACTATTTTACTATATCTCCTCATTTTATACAACCCATACCTTATCAAATTCAATACATACACAATTTACGCTTAAATTCCTATTTTATCACCCACGCTGCCAAATCTTAGCCCAATACTAAGATTGCTCATAAGCTTTCCTACTAAAGTTTGACGCAAAGCAGCACATATGGAGCTGACTTTGTCGGTTCTCATGTGTCACCACAGCGACATTAGACATACTTACAGCCGACTATTTTGACTTTCATCCTCAAAACACAACCTGTCTGATGCGCAAAGCGCTGAGTTTTGTGTTTTGAGGATGGCCTTTTGTCAAAATAGCCGGCTGTTAGAATGTCTTATGTCACTGTGATTGCACATGAGTGCCGATAAAGCCAGTCCCATATGTGCGTCCCTTTGCATCAATCTTTAGCAGTCCAACCTTATGCAGCCTTCTTAGCCTTATTAGCTTTCTCTGCTGCAATCAGAACCTTACCGCCTTCGATTACCAGAATGATAGCCAGAACAACGATAGGAACAATGATCACACACTGCAGACCTTCTTTGTAGATAGCACCTGTGCCGCCAATCAGCTTCAGAACATTATTCTTAAAGCTCAGTACCAGCGAAGAAACAGTAGCAACCAGCATGAAGATCATAGGGAAATACAGCATCTTGTTGTTTTTACCCTTCTTAGCGAGATATACTGCGATAGCCAGGAAAGCAGGTACAGCAACCAGCTGGTTACAAGCACCGAACAGAGGCCAAATGTTAGCATATCCTGCAAGACACAGAACAGCACCGCATACAGCAGTAACAATGGTTGATACATACATGTTGCTCAGGATGTTCTTGTTCTCACCCTTACCTGCAAACAGTTCCTGGAACATGAAACGTCCAAGTCTGGTAGCAGTATCAAGACTGGTCAGACAGAATGCTGATACAGCCAGTGCGATAATGGTAAAGGTAGCACTTACAGCGCTCTCAGAGAATCCCATAACTTCAAAGAAGTTAGAGATAGAAGTTGCAAATACCAGTGTAGGAGAAGCCAGTCCTGTGGATCCGATTGCACCATCAGCAGACAGAACGCCGATAGCAATCAGAGAGATTACTGCCAGTACACATTCGATCAGCATTGCACCATAACCGATAGGAAGTGCTTCTGCTTCGTTGTCCAACTGCTTGGAAGTAGTACCGGAACCAATCAGAGAGTGGAAACCGGATACAGCACCACACGCAACAGTGATGAACAGTACAGGGAACAGATAATTACTTCCAACCTTGAAACCTACAAAAGCAGGAGTCTGGAAAGTAATAGCCGCAGGATTAGCAATACCTGCACCGATAATACCAATAACAGCAGCACCAATCATGAAGTAAAGCAGGAAACTGCTCAGATAATCTCTGGGCTGTAACAGAATCCAAACAGGTGTTACAGATGCAATAATTACGTATACGAATACAAATCCAAGCCAGAAATTCTTAGGCAGGTTAATCGGGCAAAGCAGACCGATCACTACACAGGCAGCCAACAGAATAACACCAATGATTGTAGATACTAAAACATTAGCATTCTTTCTGTAAACAAAGAAACCAAATCCGATAGCCAGCGGAATGAACAGAATAGAAGCCATTGCTACACTACCATTGGAAGTACCTGCTACAGGTCCAGGGAAAATACCGGTTACACCTTCAGCAGTAATGGCAAAGGAACTTGCCACGATATCTGCAAAAGCTGCAACTACTAGAATAAGTACAAGCCATGCAAATACGGTGAACAGAACTTTACATTTGTGTCCAATGTTCTCTTCAATAACTTCACCAAGAGATTTACCCTTGTGACGAATGGATACGAAGATAGAACCGAAGTCCTGAACAGCACCAAAGAAGATACCGCCTATAACGATCCATAAAAATACAGGAACCCAGCCGAAGAAAGCGGCCTGGATAGGTCCATTAATAGGACCGGCACCTGCGATAGATGAGAAATGATGACCCATCAGAACCGGAGCTTTAGACGGAACATAGTCAACACCGTCTTCCATCTCGTGAGCAGGTGTTACATTTTTGGGATCAATGCCCCACTGCTTTGCCAGCCATCTACCATATGTAAGGTAGGCACCGACAAAAATGGCGATTGCCAAAATGATTAATAAAATTGCATTCACACGTTTTCCCTCCTAATCGTATTATGATATGTGAAAATGCTCCTATGCAGCCTTACGGCTTACATGCAGTATAACTGCCTTAATTTATTCCTGTGTGTAACAAGTAACTCCCTGCTTTTCACACACAGCTTCAAATCCATCTCGCCCTTCGTCCACTTCTTTGAACACCTCACGGAACAGCTTTCTGCTCCCTTTAATATCAGGACTTGCCACTACTTCACGATCCTCCATAGTAGCTGCGATGATACGCCCCCTGGAATAACCTCGCATATTGAACTGATATCCCTTATCAAAGCGGAACTTTCCGATTCTCTTAGCCCCTTCTTTTGATAAAGGCTTCTGTCCCAACATGACAATTGTCAGAAGACTGGACATATGATTCTTCTCCGGATACTTCTCACCCTTTCTAACAAGGATAGCTTCCATTTCATTGCGGATAATACTCTCCGCCTCTTTTATATGCTCCTCTGTAATCTCCTCTTCTTCCCAGAACAGGATATGTTCATAAGAATCTGCCGACCACATATTGGCTTCCTGTACCAGAACATACTTTTCGTTGTGAGAAAAAAAATACCCATAAGCCGGGTATTGTCTCGCACCTATGCGATAAGGCTTATATATATTAAAGGTATTCGAATATTTCAGGAGCAGTCTGTCAAGATAAGTTGCTGTATTCATGACTACCTCTATTCAAATTGTATCATCCGACTATTGCCGATAATCAATTTTTAACCTTAAAGTACTTAAAATAAATGTACCACATTTTTACACAGAATGCCTTAGTACATTAGTACTAGTTTATGATAAAATTTCTAATAAATGCTGAAAATATTGTGGTAATGGAGCATCAAGCTCAACATATTCACCAGTCTCCGGATGCTGAAAGCCCAAAACTTTTGCATGTAACGTCTGTCCTGTAAGATGAAACGGACTTTTTCTGTTTGAATATACCTCATCTCCCAGGAGAGGATGCCCGATACTTGCCATACGCACACGAATCTGGTGTGTACGTCCGGTCTCCAGTCTGCACTCAATATAAGTATAATCTGTAAAACGCTTTAGTACTTTGTAATGAGTCACTGCTGTCTTGCCGTTTTTCTCATTGACTGCCATTTTCTTACGGTCGATAGGATGTCTGCCAATAGGCTTATTAACAGTTCCTTCCTCCTCCTTCATAACACCATGGCAGATTGCATGATAACATCTTGTAATAGAATGTTCTTTTAATTGCTCTGCAATACAATTATGGGCTTTATCGTTCTTACATACGATAACTGAGCCTGTTGTATCCATATCTATCCTGTGTACAATCCCCGGCCGCATGACACCATTGATACCGGAAAGTTCATTGCCGCAATGATGCATCAGGGCATTCACCAAGGTACCGCTGTAATGGCCGGCTGCCGGATGTACCACCATTCCCTTAGGTTTATTTACAACTATGACATCCTTATCTTCATATAAAATATCCAGAGGAATATTTTCCGGTTCAATATCCGGTTCCACGGATTCAGGCAGGCAGAAAAGGACATCATCATCTGTCTTTACACGATAACTGCCTTTAACAGTTATTCCGTTCACCTGTACCTTACCATCTTTTATCAGCTTTTGTATAAAAGAACGCGACAAAGAATCAATAAGCATACTGATACACTTATCGATTCTTTCATCTTCCAGTTCTTCTGTTATTTGAAACCTGAATTCTTCCATTTTTTCAGCCTATCTGTCTGATTTTTCTTTCTTTCCAAGAAACGCCAGATCTTCTTCCTTGTATACAAAGATAAACAGGATAAACACGCAGATTGTTGCCACTACCACATAAATATCCGCTACATTAAATATAGGATAGTCGATCAGAATAAAGGAAATAAAATCCACAACATAATCCATAGTGAGTCTGTCAATCATGTTGCCAAGCCCGCCGGCAATAATTGCTGATGCTAATATATGCAGAGTCAGATACCTTTTCTCATCAGGAATACGTACAATGAAAAAGCAGATTGCAGTCAAAAAGATAACCCCAACAGCTACCAGTAAAACCTTCTGATTCTGCAGCATGCCAAACGCAGCTCCTCTATTCTCCAGATAATCCAGTTCCAGTACGCCATCTATCAGTACAAATGCCTCTTTCCCTTTCAGCCGGGCTACCGCCAGAAACTTTGTAAACTGATCAATCACAATTAATAGTAACGCAATCAGGATATCCATTGCCAGCATTTTCTTCTTATACTTACTCATGAGCATCCTCTTCACTGAAATAAATTTCCTTTACAGCCGCAAGGATTTCTTCCTCTGTTACAGAACGATCAATCACAGCCTTTCCGATTTTCTTTAACAGGACAAATTTAATTTTACCATTTTCCATTTTCTTATCAGATTTAGTGAGCTTGACTATTTCTTCCGGATCGATTCCGTCTACCGTAATCGGCAGATAAAAAGGTACGAACATGTCTCTGATTTCATAAAATTCTTCCATGCTCAACAACTCACGCTTCCAGGAAATATAAGCTGCAGCTACTGAACCTAGAGCCACGCATTCTCCGTGAAGCAATTCAAAGCCTTTTGCTTTTTCAATAGCATGACCTATAGTATGCCCGAAATTAAGCAATGCTCGATCGCCCTCTTCCAAAGGATCTTTCTCTACCACCAGTTTCTTAACAGTGCAGCTTTTCATGATCATCTCTTCCAAAACATCCAGATCTCTTTCACAGATTTCATACATATTGGAAATCAGCCACTCATAAAAAGCCCCATCTTTAATCAGACCATACTTCATTACTTCCGCAAATCCCGCGAAATACTGCCTGTTATCAAGAGATTTCAGTACAGACAGATTCATATATACCAATTTGGGCATTTTAAAAGCGCCTACCATATTTTTGTAGCCGTCAAAATCTACCCCTGTCTTTCCTCCTACACTGCTGTCAGTCTGTGCCAAAAGTGTGGTAGGTATCTGTACATAATCAATGCCTCTCATATAGGTTGCAGCAGCATAACCTGTCACATCACCAGTCACACCTCCACCCAAGGCAAGCAGCATATCTTTGCGGCCAAAGCCTTCTTCTATCAGAAATTTATAAATCTCTTTCACTGTATCTAATGTCTTAGAGTTCTCCCCGGCAGGGAAAGCATACAGGCATACTTTCTTGCATTTTCCTTCAAGAAGTTGTTTTAAAGACTCGCCGTAAAGTTCCTTTACAGTGGAATCTGTAACAATACAAAGACGTTTTTCAGTAACTCCAAGCTCACCAAGTTCTTCCAGCAACTCATTAAACTCCTTGCTGAATACGATATCATAACAAGGTTTTTTATTAAAAAGTATCGGTAATCTCTGTGCCATTTTCTGCTGTAATCCTTTCTGCTTTCCTATACTACATTCCACTGTCTATGGGACCGTCAAAGTTCCCTCCGAGAATATCCTGAAAATCTCCGGAAATATCCACAGATGATGGTGTAATGATAAATATGTAGTTGGAAATCTTCTGAAGATTGCCTGAAATTGCAAAGCAGGAACCGGAAGTAAAATCAATAATTCTCTGTGCAACATCAACATCCAATCCTTCCAGATTCAATACTACCGTACGATTAGATAATAAGGTCTCAGTTATCTCTCTTGCTTCCTCAACGCTGGATGGCTTGATGACACACACTTCCATTCCCGAACTGCCTTGTACTTTTCTGGTAATAGGCTGGCGCATAGGGGTAATCTTGGGCTGAGCACTCTTCTTTGGAACACGTTCTTCATAATCATCCATTTCCCTTATTTTTGAAGACGCTTTCTTCTTTGGCGCAGGCTCCTCTTCATACTCATCTTCTTCATCATAATCATCATAATCATCATAATATTCATCATCGTTGTCGTTCAATTTCATGACATTCAACAGCTTGTCCATCATACTCATCATTCAATCTCCTCTTTCCATATGAAAATTCAGTACCCGCTATACGGCACTGTAATTTCTCTCTCCAAATATGCCCGTCCCCACACGAACTAGTGTGGCGCCTTCTTCCACAGCCACTTCATAATCTCCTGTCATTCCCATGGATAAAACGTGCATAGTAACATTATCAATGTTTTTATCGTTTATGTCAACTGCTAATTGTCTAAGTTTTGAAAAATATTTTCTATTTTCTTCAGGATTCTCTACAAAGGGGGCAATTGTCATAAGTCCCTTGATACAGATTCCCGGCAAAGCGGCAATCTGCTCTACCAGCTGAATCGCATCGCCCGTAGTACTGCCAAATTTTGTCTCTTCCCCTGCTACATTCACCTCTACCAGGATATTGACGATCAACTGCCTCTTTACAGCCTCTTTACTGATCTCCTCAGCCAACCGAAGAGAATCAACGCTATGAATCAGACAGACCTTATCAACAATATATTTTACTTTATTACGCTGCAGATGTCCTATCATATGCCAGCGTATATCTTTCGGCAGCACCTCAGCTTTTTCCACTAATTCCTGCACTTTATTTTCTCCGAAATCACGCACACCACCCCGGTAAGCTTCCTCTAAATCAGGAATAGGCTTCGTCTTGCTTACAGCAATCAAAGTAACATTCTCTCTGTCGCGACCTGCTCTGCTGCAGGCTTCTGTAATCCGTGCCTGAACTTTCTCGATATTTTCACAAATCATGATATTTCCTTCTTTCTGTCTGTACTGATTTTATTCATATATAAACTGATCTGCGTCAACAGTGTCCGCATTCAACACGATATTATCATATACATTCAATCCATATCTTGTATTAGATTGTACAATAGAATATTCTTCATTTTGAGCCAGAATATTAATTTCACGGAAGTCAGCGTATCCTTTATTCATATTGTAAACTCCGATTAAAGTCGCACTCTTGCTTACCGCAAAAGAATCCTGAGAGTCTCTTTTTAATAAAATATCTCCTCTTGCCAGAATATCTATATCAAAATAATATTCTTTGCTCTCCTCGTCATAAGAATAAATCTCAAGCTCTACAATCTCACTGGAAATGGTACCATCCTCAAGATAAGTCTGTCTGACGACCGAACACTCCGAGCTTCCATCCTCTACCAGTACAAATTCTTCCGGTACAAGGAAGAATTCCCTCTCTGCAATAGAGGAATTTGGAATTTTCAGTCCGGTTTCTTCATCTAAGATCAGCTCAATCTCCAGGAATCGTTCCGATACGAATGTAACCATGGAATTAGTAAAGCTAAGCTGGGCATAAGTGTTGCCGTCACTATTCTGTAAAAGCTTCACAGCGGCCCATGACTCATACTGATTCTTTAAAAACTTCACCTTTACATATTCTTCCTCTTCAAGCATAGCTCCATAAGATGCTTCTACAGGAATCACAATGCACCAATTCTCATTGGTGGACAACTTATAAGCAGGATCACCTATTGCTGCAAGAGCGGTACCAAACAACTGTTTTCTGCGGTAAATATCCTCTTTCTCATCATCTTCTTGAGATTCTTCCTGATCGCCATCATTATAAACTACTTTTTTTTCAAAAATATCGGCAGTCACTTGATCCGCCGCAAGACTTTCATAACCATCCGTCCAATAAGAGACGATTCCTGTCGTCTGCGCATAACAAGATTTAATCGTACCTGCAAAATCAGTACCGCTTTTATCCAGATTCTCCAACATATCAGCATTCGCAAGCCTAAGCACTGTACCCTGGAGAGAATATTTAAGATCATAGGCGGTACTATAATTGTGAGGGTCAAAGCCATGCATAAAGTTCACAATCTCGCTGCGAAACTCTGCAAGTTCTTCACTGCTTAAACTGTTTTGTCCAAGATGGATACTTTCCATGTACTCATTCAGACGTCCTGTCTCATCTATTGTATAGACAAGATCACCGTTAGCCACACGTTCCCCTTCTCTTACGTAATAGTTCAGGTATCCGGCATTCTGTGTTGTCACAACCACTTCATCTCTAAGGGCAATACCGCGAAAGAGCGTATTTACGGACAATGAACCCTCTTTTACTTCATAGGGCCTGGGTGGACTATACTGAAAATAATTTACAACAAAATAAGCTACGTAAATAAATACGGCGCTGAAAATGATCATTCCAATATTCAGATTAAGCGGTTTTCTGTATTTTTTAATTTTTCTGTTTCGATTGCCTGATTTGTTGTCTATGCT
Source organism: Lachnospiraceae bacterium (assembly GCA_017465845.1). Lineage (GTDB taxonomy): Bacteria > Bacillota > Clostridia > Lachnospirales > Lachnospiraceae > Acetatifactor. Next base: position 46,666 of record JAFTVH010000148.1, read on the forward strand.
GTTCCTTGTGTCTCTCCGTGTCCTATTCTGGGCCAAAGCTTCCTGCCTCCCTGTTCTTTATTTGAAAAAGCCCCGGTTAGCAATCCGAGGCTTTTATCTTCATGAATCAATTCAGTAATGCTGATTATAGAGAAATCAGAATCTTCTCTTTTACAGCTTCCGGAAGTTCATTCTCATCCATAGACACGCTAAGTACAAAATCAACATGGAAAGCTGCGCTTAATTTTTCCAGTTTCTCAATAGCGGGTGTAATATCAGCACCTTCCAGACAAGCAATCTTTAAGAAGCTATCGAAGTACATCTGCTGAAGATCGTGATCCTGAGAAAGAATACCGCTGATGAATCCAACAAACTCATCACTATTCTCTACCATATAATCAGCCACATTAATCAAACGTACTTTATTATTCAGTTCGAACATATGCTTGGTACTCTTGTCCAAATATGCAATATTTCCTTCTACAGTCTTAATCTCACTGTTTACTTTATCCAATAACTGTTTGGTCTTTCCTTTTCCTTTATTGCCTACAATTAATTGAACCATGGGTAACCCTCCTGCTGTAAAATTGATATGTAATTATTCGGCAGGTTACTTTTCCTGCCTGTCTGTTACTATTATAGTATATATACCGCCAAAAAACAACCATTATTTGTGGATTTCGTCTAACAAATCTATCATTTCACCATACAGCACGTCACTGGACGTTGATCTCAGGATGATAGAGATATATGGTGCCGCGCTCACATCACGGGACAAAAGCATAAGACAATGCCCGGCAGCATTGGTAGTTCCCGTCTTTCCTCCGATAACCGTAACCTGATCCGGTGCGGTAAAATCTCCCCTGAAAAAACGGTTGGTACTCTTGACGCTCAGCTTCTTCTCCGCACCGTTTTTATCATAATAGGTAGTCTGATACTCTGTCATATGAATGATCTCCTGAATAAAATCATACTGAATCGCCTCATTGAAGATCAGATAAAGGTCATAGGCTGTAGTATAATGATTCTCGTCTGTCAGACCATGAGGGTTGGCAAAATTAGTATTGGTCGCCCCCAAAGCTTTCGCCTCATCATTCATCATCTGGACAAATGCTTCCACACTTCCCCCAATATTATCAGCAATCAACATTGCTGCATCATTGGCTGAATTAATCAAAAGTACATGAAGCGCCTGATTCAGGGTCATAGTATCCCCTACTTTCAAGCCGCACAATTGAGCTCCCGACTCCGTAATATTGACTGCGGATGTAGCTGTCAGCACCTGATCCGTAGTTCCATACTTCAGAGCCACAAGCGCCGTCATAATTTTAGTCAGACTTGCAGGATACATCCTGCTGTGTGCATTCTTGGCATATAAAACTTCGCTGTTGTTTACATCAAGCAGCACTGCCGCACCCGCCTGTGACATATCAACAGCTTCGTCACCTGTTACCTCTGTAGAAACTACACACAGATCGGACGCAAAGCTATCAGCAACCCCCGGTTTCTCGCGGAAAATTACATTATAGCTGGAAATCTGGGAATCCGCTTCGTATGGAATCTCATAAGCAGTATTACCACAGCCGGTTAAGGACGATAATGCCAGAACCATTCCAAGCACAGATATCATGCATCGTCTGCTCCCATATCTTATAATACCTTTTCTATCTGTACATTTCACGCCACTCAAGGTCTCCTCTGTCTAAGGACTTGATCAACAGTTCCGCACTTGCCAGATTGGTAGCCAAAGGGATATTGTACATATCGCAAAGTTTTACCACATTGTTCACATCCGGCTCATGTGACTTAGTAGTAAGAGGATCTCTGAGGAAAATCACCAGGTCAATCTGATTATGCTCAATCTGTGCGCCGATCTGCTGTACACCGCCCAAGTGACCTGCCAGATATTTATGAATATTCAGGTTGGTCACTTCTTCGATCAGCCGTCCGGTAGTCCCAGTAGCAAACAGATCATTCTTACTCAGAATTCCTCTGTACGCAATGCAGAAGTTCTGCATCAGTTTCTTCTTAGCATCGTGTGCAATCAGTGCAATGTTCATAATTATACCCTCTCTATCTGAAATTTATAATTTCCTTTATCTTTTGGCCTGCAGCCGTACATTCAGTACAAATCCCATACCAATGCACAGACTCCACAGAGATGTCAGTCCATAACTGACAAATGGTAACGGCAACCCTGTATTTGGAATCAGGAATGTAGTGACACCTATATTGATAAATCCCTGAAAAGCCACAAGACCTCCCATTCCCGACGCAATTATCGTACCTGCAGTATCTTTCGCCTTTCTTGCTACGGATGCGCATTCCAGCGCGATTCCAAAGAGCAGTGCAATAACTGCCACGCTTCCTTTAAATCCGAACTCTTCTCCGATAACTGCAAAGATAAAATCTGTCTGGGGTTCAGAAATAAAGTTACCGTTCTTAACAGAAGTAATCTCGTTATTCTTATATCCTTTCCCATCCAACTGTCCGGAACCGATAGCCATGACAGAATTCAGCTGCTGATATGCTTCTTCATTGGCATATTCATCCGGATAGAAGAATGCCATGATTCGCGTAGACTGATATCCTCTCATAAGCTTCTCATTCACGAAATTAGGTTCAGGCGAAATAGCGAGATAAGCCACTATTACAACTGCCGGAACAGCCACTGCCAGTACACTGAACACCAGCTTATAACTGATACCTCCTGCAAACATAACAACGCAGAAGATTACCAGAACCACAATACTGGTAGATAAATCCGGCTGCTTGGCAATCATTACCCAGGGAACCAATACAAGCAAGATACATGCAGCAACAATCTTGAATGTATTAATATGCTCCCTATGTAACATAATAAACTGTGCGAAGAATAAAATCAATATAATTTTTGCAGTTTCTGACGGTTGAAAGCGAAAACTTCCGATTTCCAACCATCTTTGGGCACCACCACCCTCATCTCCTGCAACAATTACCCATAGCAATAATATCAGATTAGCAGCATACATAAGCCAGTATAACTTCAATATCCATGTATAATCAAAAAATGCCAGAAACAGCATAATCAGGACTCCGACTACTACTCCCACGACCTGCTTATTTTGAAGAGAGGATTCTGCACTTCCAATTGCAAGGCACCCTATGACGGAAAGAGCGATTATCATCAATATTAACTTGAAATCAAAATCACGTAATCTATAGTTTTTTAACATAGTTTCCTTTCTTTCATGCCACAGAGCGCCCGGTTAAAAAATTTGCTTATGTAGGCAATGCACTGATATGGCATATATTATTTATGCAGATCCAGAATGGGAATATTGGCATACAGCGTGGGATTCTTGATTCCTCGTGCACCCTTCCCCTTGGCATTGATCTGAATTTCCATATTTGCGGCATCTATCTTCATGTATTTAGATATCACTTTAGCAATATCCGTTTTGATCAGCTCTATCATTTCAGGTGAACAGTTCACTCTATCTGATATCAATAATATCTTCAATCTGTCCCTGGCCGTCTCGCGAGAGCTTTTTCTTCGAAAGAAATGTCTCATGTCTGCCCTCCTATGCCTTATGGAATATACCGGTTACTCTGGTCCAGAAAGAAATACTCTTATCCAGGTTGGGGAAAGGAACTTCTTCCCCCCGTATTCTGCGGACGATATTGGCATAAGCTTTTCCTGCCGGACAGTCATTCCCAACTAACGGTTCTCCCTGATTGGTGGCTATTACCACATTCTCATCATCCGGAACGATTCCAAGGAGCGGAACTGCAAGAATATCCACCACATCAGCGGCAGACATCATGTCACCTTTTCTTACCATATCCATTCTCAGGCGATTGATAATCAGATCCATCTGTTTAAAACCGTTAGCTTCAAGAAGACCGATGATACGGTCAGCATCTCTGATGGCAGACACCTCCGGTGTCGTCACCACAAGTGCTCTGTCCGCACCGGCTATAGCATTTTGGAATCCCTGTTCGATTCCAGCCGGGCAATCTAACAACACGTAATCGAACTGTTCTCTAAGATGCTCTATTACTTTAACCATCTGCCCCGGTGATACCGCTGATTTATCTCTTGTCTGGGCGGAAGGCATCAGATATAACCCGGGATTTCTTTTATCGCGGATCAGTGCCTGTTTCACACGACAGCTTCCTTCCACCACGTCAACCAGATTATAGACTATTCTGTTCTCCAGTCCCATTACCACATCCAGATTGCGCAGTCCGATATCGGTATCAATCAGACACACTTTCTTTCCGAGTTTGGCAAGACCTGTTCCTACGTTTGCGGTTGTGGTGGTCTTACCCACACCGCCTTTCCCTGATGTGACGACAATTACTTCGGAATTACTCATTCCCAATCCTCCATTTCCACCGTTTTACGGTTGTATCAGTAATCTATCGTCCTGCTTTCAGACTACCTGAAGCCTGAAAACAAATCTTTCGTAAGAGCATCGAACACGATTCTTTCGTTCTTTACATATGCAATTTTCGGCTGTATCTTGGGACGCATGCCCCATTTTTTCTGCCTTGCAGCAGATTTATATTTGAAATCGCCGATTTTTAATTTTTCCGGCTCCATTTCAAGCGCTACTACTGTATGGTCTTCCTCTCCGGTTGCTCCGGCATACGCCTCGCCGTAGAGTCCACCCAGAACTATGATATTTCCTCGTGAGATTACTTTGCAGCCAGGATACACATCCCCGAGGATAACGATACTGGTCTCTGTCTCAAGTACCTCACGATTCTTCAGACTGCCCTTATAGAACTGTCCGTCAGAACTTCCGATAAGGCGCTTTCTGGACTGTCTGATGGCTCTGAGATAAAGCTTGTCCGTTTCCTCATCTTTTCCTACAATACAAATGATTTCAATATCACTGTTCTCATGAATTGTATCAAGAATCTCTATCTCTTCTTCTTTGGTAAGGCTTCTGCCTTCAAAGGACAATGCCACTTTAGCCTCTCCGAAGAAATTTCTGGCTCCGGATAATTTTAAGGCAAGTTCATCCAAAATCACATGAAAGGGCACGTCATCTTTGAGCATCATGGTAATTCCATTATGATAGCTTTTTATTACCACAGTTTCCTTCACAAGCAGCCTCTCCTTTCGGTTCTATATTTTAAAATTCATTAATTGTCACGCCTTCATTATCCATATCGGCTGTACCAGTCAGGATATCCTCCTCGGCAGCGAGGCCATAATAGTATTTAATGATCTCTCTGGCAACCTGCGCCGCATAATCAGATGAATACCCAAAAGGAATGCGCACTGCAAAACCAATTTCAGGCTCTTCATAGGGCGCATAGCCTACAAATAATGCATGGTTGGATCTGGATTTGATCTGTTCCGCTGTACCAGTCTTACCTGCCACGTTTACCGCCAGATCGTTGAAGTATGATTTACCCTGTACCACCTTACGCATGCCAAGCTGTATTGCACTCCAATACTCTGCAGGCATGTCTACCGTATTTCTGATATCAGGTTCGTAATCTATCAGTACGGAACCATCGGATTGAGTCACTTTGTCCATGAGTGTCAGATTATAACAAGTGCCCCTGTTAGCAACAGTAGTCACATACCTGGCAATTCCTACGGTAGTATAACTGCCGCTTCCCTGACCGATAGCAGTACGTACCGGGTCGATGTCCGAAACATCGGGACTATACTCTTCCACTTCAACTCCGGATTTTTCAGTCAGACCAAATAAATCCGCATACTTTGCCAAGGTATCAAGTCCCGTCTGAACACTATATTCACCATTGACTGAAGACAGCCTATATCCCAGATCATAAAAGAAGACATTACAGGAATTCTGAATGGCACCCGTCACATCCAGGCTGCCATGGCCCCATGTCTTCCAACATTTCGGACCGTTTTCAATGGTATTAAATACGCCGGAACAATTGGTTTGGGAAGTAAGGCTGATGATACCTTCGCATAATCCGGCAGTGGCAGATACCATTTTAAATGTAGAACCGGGCGCCGCCTTATACTGGGTGGCATAATTCAGGCTGGGACTTGATTTATCCGTCATCAGCTTTGCCCAATATTTTGCGTCAATCGTGTTGGCCAATTTATTATTGTCATAGCCCGGATAAGTCACCATTGCCAAAACATCCCCGGTATTGACATCTGTAATAACCACTGCTCCGTTACAGGGATCCAGGGCCAGCTGCGCCGGTGTAATTTCCAGGTTGTTAATCCTGTTCATCATAAATTGATAAGCTGACATGGTACCCTTATAAAGCTTCTCTTCCTCTTCCGCCGGGTAATCTGCTGCATTCTGTTCGCATATCAGCATACAAATATCTTTGCCGCTTATCACATCGTTTAGCAACATGTATTTGTACAGCTTTTTCTGAAACTCCTGATTCCCGTCAATCATCCTTATGATATAATCTACTATCTGTTCGAACGTGGCATCAGAATCAATATACTTTTCTTCCAACTTCAGCTTGCTGATATTAACCCAGCTTTTACCGATACAATAGTTAAGATATTCACTCAGGCTGATGACTTCTTCCTTTGTCCATGCAATATAAGTATTGTCTTCTTTATCCACCTTATTGGAATCCACTACTCCATTGGAATAAAGCAGGGACATAATGTTGCTCTGATATACCTGGTACTCTTTAGACAGTTTATTGTACGGCGTTTGTTTCTCTAAAAGCTCCGTTCGCAACTTTTCGTACACGCTGTCACGATAGCTCTGGTATTTGGCATAAACTTCTTTTTCTTTCTCTCCGGCATCCTCATCATCAAAATGGCTGACATCTACTACGCTATTGTTAATGATTGCAAAATACACATCATAAATAGGTATTTTTATATCTTTATTGCTGGAGCCTTCCGAAGCATTATATTCCTTTATATTGATAATCTTATCCGCCAGAATACCTGCGATTCCCTGCTCCAGAATCTGATAGGTCGCAATCTGAAGTTTGGAATCAATGGTCAGCCAGACATCATCACCTGCTTCCGGTTCTGTCCGTTCTTTCACCATAAGTGTTTTACCAAGGTTGTCCACCACCAGCTTTTCAGTGCCTTTGATGCCCTGCAGGGTACTTTCCATGTATGCTTCGATACCGCTCTTTCCAACGACATCAGTCACTGTATAACGCTGGGGATCTCCGCCGTTTTCTTCCTCCTTCGCGTTGAGCTCCGTCAATTCATCAGAAGATATCTTACCGGTATATCCCAAAAGCTGGGCAAAATATTCGCTTTCATGGTATCTTCTGGCAGTATCCTCTTCAATAGACACACCTTCCAGCTGATCCATATTTTCCATGACAACGGCCACTGTCTCCTCACAGACATCTTTGGCTACGGTAGTTCCTACATATTTACGGAAAGATGTCAGTTTCATATTATATCGAATAGTGACCATTTTAAGAAGTTCTTCTTTCGTATATCCTTTTCCTACAATAAATTGGCTGGTGCTGTCTCCTTCAATTTCATAATCACCAATCCGAAAGCAGCCTGAACCTGTTCCTCCCAGATGTTGGATGACATCATCAGCAGTGGCATTGCGCTCATCTTCCTCAAGATCATCTATATATATCTTGCCATAGATATCCGCAAGGAAACGAAGCATTTTGGTGCCTTCTACATTAAATGCAAATTCACCGTTCTCGTCAATCACCACGTTGAAATCGGTAATTACGCTGTCCCCGTTCTTTTCAATCATCTTAATTAATTTATAGATATTTTCATTCAGCTTTTTATTTTTCGCAGCCGTGCTCATTCCGGATTCATAGACATCCTCTATCTTTACCGAATAAGCCAGTTCATTGTCCGCAAGCACTACTCCGTTACGGTCTAAAATTCTGCCTCTGGTGCTGGAAATCGTTCTTGTCTTTTCTGTCTTTAAGACAAAATCATCCAGATACTGCTGACCATTCACAATTTGCAGGTCAAAACAGCGATAAATCAGGATGCCGCCCAGAATCAGAAAAATCACCGTCAAGACAGTAATTCTGCTGGTCAAAATATTCAGAATACGTTCTCTCAGTTCATCAAACAAATTTCTGTTCGCTCCTTCTCTCTTTCACTTCCAGCCTCTCATTGATTTTCAGTATCAAAGGATACAAAATTATAGTTACCATAATGGTATATACTGCTTCCGGCAGAATGACCCTTGTAAAATAAAACGGAAAATCAAACTTACCACGCAGTAAAAATTGCAGTATATAACAGACGATTCCGTATGTCAGGTCACTGACTACGATCAGCGCTATCGGCAACTTGATATCTTCGGGATAAAAGATTCTGGAAAACTTTCCGTTTACGAACCCTATATACATACACATAAGCGCATAAAATCCCAGAATATCTCCATAAAAAATATCACATAACAGTCCACAGAAGAACCCAATGATCAGCCCCTCCCTGTCTCCCCTCATAAAACCAAAAGAGGAAGTCAGGATAATCATCAAATTCGGAATAATTCCTCCAAATGCAAGACTTCGAAACACAGTACACTGAAGGATAAAGCAAACCAGTATGATAATAGTCACTACGATTTTTTTTTTCATTCCAATGCCTCTTCTTCATTGATCTGCTGCTTCAGCTGTGTAATGACCAGGACTTCATCCAGATGCTCAAAATCCACTGCGGGAGTTATGTATCCGGATTTTGTCAAATTATTGGCATCCTGACTCAGTGTATGGATATACCCAATCAGAATGTTGGGCAGATATTTATCACTGATATTGGAGGTCACCACCTTATCACCCGCAGCCACTTTTCCTTCACTATCCAACAACTGGCTGAAGCTGATGACGCCATCCGCCATCAGTTTCAGATCTCCGGATACCATTAGCTTGTCACCGGTGGCAAGGACAGCTCCGCTGACATTAGAACCGTCAGAAATAATGGAAGTTACCTTCGCCCAGTTAGGACCAACAGAAGAAATTCTTCCTACCAGACCACCGCCGGCAATAACATTCATATCTACACTCAGGCCATCATCATAACCTTTATCAATTGTAAAGTTGGAATACCAGTTACCGGAATCCCTGCTGATGATTCTGGCTCCTACTTTTTCATAGTCGCTGTACTGATCATCCAGTTCAAATAATTTTCTTAGATTATTCAATTCATATTTTTCCTGCTGCAGGATCGTATTTTGCTCAGTAAGCTCTGCTACCTGTTCTTTCAGGCTGGTATTCTCTTCCAGAAGACTTCTGATTTCAACCAGTTCTTCAGAACGATTGGAAAGCCATTCTCCTGCCCTGCTGATTCCCTGTTGGAAAGGAACTACCACGTAACCGACCGCTGTATTTAATGGCCTGTTAAAGAGATCCGTTCCAAATGTCAGAAGCATCATGACACAACAAACGATTGTTAATACAAAAAGGAGGTATTTACCGGGTAATGTAAATCTCTCCCCTTTTCTTTTTACGATCGGGCTCATTTACTCATCCCTTCGATTGCATAAGCGACAGTTTTATAGTTATCTTCCTTTATGATCTTGGAAAGTCCGATAGCCACACTGGCAATAGGATTCTCAGACACATTTACTTTCAGTCCTGTTCCCACTGCAAGACGTTCCGCCAGATGTCCCACTTGGGATGCTCCACCTGTAAGATAGATTCCATGGCGATAGATATCCGCTGCCAGCTCAGGGGGCGTTCTTTCCAAAATCACCTTTACATTATCTACGATGGTATTAAAGTGTTCTTCTAACGATTCATCTACCAGTTTTGTAGGAATTTCTCGCTCCACAGGAAGACCGGTTACGATATCCCTTCCGTAAACTACAGCACCTTTGCTCTCTGTTTCAAGTTCATTCAGTGCAATCTTTACGTATTCAGCAGTCTTACCTCCGATAATCAGGCTGAATTCTCTGCGTACTGCAGCTCTGATGGCTTCATCAAATTTAGATCCGCCCACCTTGATCAAACGGCTCAAAACGATTCCACCCAGTGAAAGAATGGAAATCTCTGTAGTCTCATATCCCACATTGACTACCAACACACCCTGGGAATTTTTAACATCAATGTCCATACCCAGTCCGTCAGCTACCGCCTTCTCTACAACCATAATCTTTTTAGCTTTCACATTGGCATCCCTGATCAGATCATAAAATGCACGTTTCTCTACTTCTGTAACATCTGTAGGTACTGCAATATAATAATCTGCCGGTTTCACATTTCCTTTCTGAAGGTCAGTGATAAAATATTTTATTAATGTTTCCATGTTCTTGATATCCGCAATAACACCGTTTGATAACGGATAGGAAATATGAATATTTCCCGGTGCTTTCTCATACATTTCAAAAGCGGAATTACCATACGCAAAAAGTGTGTTCTTATTCTCGATAGCAATCATATTCTTCTCCACCATGATGCTATCTTCATTTCTGTTATAGATTTTAATATTGTTGGTACCTAAATCGATACCGAATGCGTTAATAGCCAAAATGTCAGCTCCTTTCTATAGTAAAGCTAATTCTTTAAAACTGGTATATCTGTTATCTCCGATAATAATATGGTCAAGCAGCTCGATACCCATCATTTCCCCTATCTCTTTCACATTTCCGGTCATTTCCAGATCACTGTTGCTGGGGGTAGGATCCCCACTGGGATGATTATGAACCAATACGATATTTACCGCTTTCTGCTGCAGCGCTTCCAGAAATATTTCTCTGGGAGAAATCAGCGACATCCTGACACTTCCATGGGATAACAAGGACTCTTTCAGCATCTGGCCTTTATTATCCAGAGATACCAAAATAACATATTCCGTATCCTTATGCCGCAACTGTTCCATAAAATAATCCGCTACAGTAACAGAATCATTAAAATTGATTCCTTCTTTGGCCGTAGCCCTGCTGATTCTCATAGACAACTCTGTGAGACATTTCAGCTTGACTGCCTTTACCTCACCGATTCCTCTGATCTGCATCAATCCTTCCAGTGAGATATCATAGAGGCCCAACAAACCTTCCCTGGGTGCTTTGGCAAGTTTCAGAACCTGATCTGCCAACTCTACGGCACTGGCTTCTTTTGTCCCGGTTCTTAAGATGATTGCCAGCAATTCACTTTCCGTCAGATGCTCCGGCCCATATGCCAGAAATTTTTCATATGGCTTATTGGGTACGATTGCTTTCTTCTCTTTTTTCATATATGCACTCCTGTCCGAAACCTTCTCTGACACTGCATATATATGCTTTCTTAGCTTATGAATTTATAAATCAGGAGGGATATGATCACTCCCAGTACGCTTGCAATGGTAATCTGGAATTTCAACCCAAAGGTAAGGATAATGAAGCCCAGATTCAGTTCAATCGGTGAACTCAAGCCAAAAGTCTGGCCATAATTCAGGAAGCTTCCGTCAAAATAAGTTCCAATGAATCTGCCAATCACAAACCCTATCAGCACCAGAACAACCAGTGTCCAATTTACTCTTTTCAATGTACTTCCTCAACTTTCTTAAGTATTGTCTATCCACCTGACCGTGCGTCCGCAATATCGACAATAACGCTTTTACGGCTCCTACGCTTCGCTGACATCAACCCGAATATGACAGCAAATGCAACTCAGTTTGATAAACACGCTTATATAGTAACACAATTCCCAAAATCTGTACATAAAATTCATGGATTTTATTTCGCGCTTTTTCTTAATTTTTCTTTCGCTTTTTCGACATCAGCTACTGTGAGCACTTTTTTGTCCAAAAGAGACTGCAGCGATTTCAGGATACCGAACCTGGCGTGCTGCCAGGTCAATCCCCCCTGGAAATAAACAGCATAGGGCGGTTTGATAGGGCCGTCTGCCGATAGCTCAATAGAGGAACCGGAAACAAAAGCGCCCGCCGCCATAATTACTTTAGAATCATATCCGGGCATATCCCAGGGCTCCGGTGTCACATGGCTGTCCACAGGCGCAGCCGCCTGAATACCTTCGCAGAAGGCAATGACTCCCTCCGGTGTTCCGAAAGTTACCGCCTGAATGATATCATGTCTGCTCTCCGTACCGTTCGGTATTACTGCAAAATTCAAATTTTCATAGACATTAGCTGCAAAGATAGCTCCTTTTAAAGCCCCTGCTGTAACAGTTGGTGCCAGGAACAATCCCTGATAGAATTGTGGCAGGATACCAAGAGAAGCTCCTACTTCTTTGCCAAGACCCGGAGAAGTCAGGCGATACGCAGCATTTTCCACGCATTCCTTTTTACCGGCAATATAGCCTCCGATGGGTGCAAGACCGCCGCCCGGATTTTTAATCAGTGAACCCACTACCATATCTGCTCCCACGTCAGAAGGCTCACTCAATTCCACAAATTCACCGTAACAGTTGTCTACCATGCAGATTACATCCGGCTTTATCTTTTTGATAAAAGAAATCAACTCACCGATTCTTTTCACTGACAGGGTGGGCCGCGTCTGGTATCCCTTGGAACGCTGGATAGTCACAAGGTGCGTACGTTCATTGATCGCCCCGGCAATGCCTTCCCAGTCAAAACTTCCATCTTTATTAAGGTCTACCTGTCTGTAAGTAATACCATACTCTGCCAAAGAACCTTTGGAAGGACGGATACCGATTACTTCCTCTAAAGTATCATAGGGCTTTCCTACCGGTGAAAGCAGTTCATCCCCTGGTCGCAGATTGCTCATAAGAGCCAGTGCCAGAGCATGGGTTCCGCAGGTAATCTGAGGTCTTACCAATGCGTCTTCTGTGTGAAATACCGATGCATAGACTTGTTCCAAAGTATCTCTTCCCAAATCATTATATCCATATCCCGTGGTTCCAAGCAGACACGCTTCACTTACCTGATGGTCCTGCATGGCTTTTAAGACCTTTAACTGATTATATTCAGCGTTCTGATCGATTTCTGCAAATCGCTCTTTCAGATTTTCAGTAATCTCCTCACCATATTCAAATACTGCATTACTGATGCCCATTTGGGCATACATGTTTCGTATTTCTTCCATTCTTTTTGTACCTTCCTGTTATCTTTGCCAAAATTCTGTTATTATTTCAGAATTCCTTCTTTCGTAAGTCTGTCTTTCATATAAGACATTATTTTCTTATCATCGTACAGAAATTCTTTTTTGTCAATCCAAATTACATCTTTTTCACGACGAAACCAGGTCAACTGTCTCTTGGCAAAATGTCTGGTATCACGTTTAATCAGATAAACAGCTTCCTCCAACGTAATTTCTCCCTCAAGGAAACTCAATATTTCCTTATATCCGAGCCCTTGCATAGAGACCTGTCCCTTGTGGCACCCTCTATCGCGTAATGCCCTTACTTCTTCTATAAGACCTGAATTTAACATTTCATCCACACGCTGATCGATTCTTTCATAAAGGCGCTCCCGCTCATCTGTCAGCACAAAGTAGCAGGAACTATATGCACTCTGTTTTTCTTTTTCCTGCTCATTATGTGTTGAAATTTTTTCTCCGGTCAGATGATAATATTCTAAAGCCCGTATGGTTCTCTTAATATTATTGGCATGAATAATATCTGCGGATTCAGGATCAACCGCCTTAAGCATCTCATGAAGCACTTCTGCACCCTTCTCTTCTGCCATTTTTTCCAAAGAAGCCCTGTATTCAGTATTTTCCTCATTCTCTGTAAAATCGATATCTCTTAACACCGCCTGAATATAAAACCCGGTACCACCTGTGAGAATAGGAATATGTCCTCTTTCATAGATGCCTTCCATACACTCTGCACATTTCTGCTTGAATATCACCACGTTAAAATCATCCTTTGGATCCAACACATCGATCAAATGATGTGGAATCCCCTGCATCTCCTGTGGTGTAATTTTAGCCGAACCGATATCCATATATTTATATACCTGCATGGAATCTGCAGAAATAATTTCCCCGTTAATAGCTTTCGCCAACTCTATGGATAATTTCGTTTTACCTACAGCAGTAGGCCCTGTCAATACTACCAGTGGTTTCTTTTCCATTCCGCCGACTCCTTTCCTCGTTTCTTTTAGCAAAATTCGTCCCGCTTTCAATTGACTACACTAGTCATTATTGACTCGTTTAGTCATATCAAGAAACAATCCTCTTAAACTTCTTTTCGAGTTCCGTCTGTGTCATTGAGATAATGGTAGGTCTTCCATGCGGGCAATTGTACGGGTTCTCCAGCGTAAGCAATTCATCAATCAATTCTTCCGCTTCCGCCCGACTCAAGCGATTATTTCCTTTCACGGCAGCTTTGCATGACATAGATGCAATTTTCTCCTCTACCGCCTTAATATTGCCTCTGATGCCTCCCTCGGAAAGTTCATCCAGTACCGTCAGGAAAAGTTCTTTTTCGCCACAGCCATACAAATCAACAGGTACACTGCGGATTGCGTATTCACTGCCGCCAAAAGCTTCTATCTCAAAGCCTAATGCTGCAAACGTATCCTCATACTCCTTTAATACAATCTCTTCCTGCCCGGTAAGACTGATAATAACCGGTGGCATAAGTCCCTGGGAAAGCACCTGCTTCTCATGGTATTGCTTCATAAGGCGTTCATACTTCACTTTCTCATGAGCAGCGTGTTGGTCAATGATGAACAGTTTATCTTCAAACTGCACCAACCAATAAGTATTGAATACCTGTCCTATCACCTGATATCGGGAACGATTCTCCACTGTGAGCAGTTTTTCATCAAAAAGATTCAATTGTTCTGTTGTACTGACGATGTGTTCCTCAACAATTACCTTTTGATTCTCAACAGGTTTTACATTTTCTTCCGACAAAGGAGCAGCCTCTACAAAGAAAACCTCCTCTTTCCCTGCATAGTCCTGCCGAGTCAGTTCCCCACCGGTTATTTCCTGCTTCGCTGCCTCATTTGTTTTCACTTCGTCAACGACTTTTTTCACCTTTTCTAAAACAGCACTTTTATCAGCTGACTGCGTCTTTTTTTCTCCCAGAACTCTGCTCCATACAGGATTGCGGATCATTTCCTGCATCTTCGGCTTGTCTGCCTGATACCGGCTCTCTTCCATCACTCGATATTGATTGGTCCTGACCTTCTCAAAAGGTTCCGGTGTCTTTTCCCGGGCTGATGCTTCAGTCCTTTCATTGGTTATCGTTTTTTTGGGGCTGTTAAGTGAAGTCTCCGGAATCATCTCCCGGCTTCTCAAAGCTTCTCTCACTGCTTTCGCCAAAAGATTGCAGAAAGCAGGACCTTCCGAAAAACGTACATCCATCTTGGTAGGATGCACATTTACATCTACTCTCGTGTGATCCATGGTAATATGAAGCACACAGAAAGGGAATTTATGCTGCATCAGGTATTCTTTATATCCTTCTTCAATAGCCCTTGCCATAAGCTGGCTTTTGATAAACCTTCCATTAATGTAATAGATTTCAAAGTTTCGATTGGATCGGATCAGTACAGGCTTGCCAAGATAACCTTCTATCCGGATTCCATTTTCCTCATACTGTATCGGCACCAGCTGAGATGCCACATCCCTGCCATAGATCCTGTAAATCACTTCTTTTAAATCTCCGTTTCCGGAAGTATGAAACCTGAGCTGATTGTTCAGCTGGAATTTAAAAGAAATATCCGGTCTGGAAAGCGCCATATGCTCCATCAAATCTGCAATGTATCCGCCTTCCGTGGCAGGCTGCTTCAGGAATTTTCTCCTTACAGGTGTATTGAAGAACAAATTACGCATAATAAAAGTAGTTCCCTGCGGTGCTCCGATTTCTTCATAAGATTTCTCCACGGCACCTTCCAATACATATCTTACACCGGTCAGGGAATCTGCTGTCTTGGTAATCACTTCCACTTTTGAAACAGCCGCAATACTGGAAAGGGCCTCACCGCGAAATCCAAGACTGGAAATCCGTATCAGATCGTCTGCCGTCTCAATTTTACTGGTAGCATGACGCAAAAATGCCGTTCTGATCTGTGCAGGTTCCATACCGCTTCCATTGTCGGCAATTCGCAAAAATTCAATACCGCCTTCTTTTGCTTCTACGGTAATTGCTGTAGCTCCTGCATCAATGGCGTTCTCTACCAGCTCTTTCACAACGCTGGAAGGTCTCTCAACCACTTCTCCGGCTGCAATTTTATCGATTGTCTCTGAATCCAGTACATGTATCTGCGCCATAAATTGCTCCTTTTGTCTCTTACTCACTACTCCCTGTTACAAGCTTTATTCCCCGGCCTTATAACGATTCTTTAATTTATTCTGCAGCCGGTATAAAGTATTCATTGCATCCAGCGGTGTCATCATGGAAATATTGATTTCTTCCAGTTCTTTCAGCACATCTTCATCCTTTACTGTATCAAACAAAGACATCTGAGCCATATCCACCTCGTCATACTTAGGCTGCTTCCTGCCCTTACTTTCTCCCTTAAATTCTACCTGAATGCTTTGCACTTTTTCCGTAATATCATTGTCACTGAGCTGTTCCACGATTTCTTTTGCACGGTCTATGACCATGTCAGGCACACCGGCCAGCTTAGCTACCTGAATGCCGTAACTCTTATCTGCACCGCCTCTGACAATCTTTCGCAAAAATACGATATCATCACCGCATTCCTTTACTGCGATACAGTAATTATTTACGTTATTCATCTTGCCTTCCAGTTCCGTCAGCTCATGGTAATGGGTGGCAAATAATGTCTTAGCACCCAACAACTTACGATTGCTGATATGTTCAATCACCGCCCATGCAATACTCAAACCGTCAAAGGTGGAGGTACCGCGGCCGATTTCATCCAGGATCAGCAGACTGTTGGAAGTAGCATTCCTCAGAATATTTGCCACCTCATTCATCTCTACCATAAAAGTAGATTGACCGCTTGCCAGGTCATCCGATGCACCGACACGTGTGAAAATACGGTCTACAATACCGATGTTAGCACTTTTTGCCGGCACAAAACATCCGATCTGCGCCATCAGAACAATCAATGCTGACTGGCGCATGTAAGTGGATTTACCTGCCATATTAGGACCTGTAATGATAGAAATACAATGCTTTCCATTATCCAGAAATGTATCATTGGCTATAAACAGATCGTTATCAATCACCTGCTCTACTACAGGATGCCTGCCCTCCTTGATATCGATGATACCTTTCTCATTCAGCTTAGGCCTTACATAATGGTTTCTCTCTGACACCAGCGAAAGAGAAGAAAAGACATCCAGTCTTGCCACTGCCTTGGCAGTCTTCTGAATACGCTGGATTTCCATGGCAATAGAGTCTCTGATTTTACAGAATAAATCATATTCCAGGGTGTTTAACTTGTCCTCT
Organism: Lachnospiraceae bacterium; assembly: GCA_017465845.1. Taxonomy (GTDB): domain Bacteria; phylum Bacillota; class Clostridia; order Lachnospirales; family Lachnospiraceae; genus Acetatifactor. The sequence goes on from JAFTVH010000148.1 coordinate 63,880, forward strand.
GCATTCAGAATCATATCTTCCAGTTCCTTCAGTTTCGGCGTGGTATATCGCTCAGCATTGGCCAGGGTCTGCTTACGCACATAATCCTCCGGAACCATATTTTTAAAAGAATTGGTCACCTCAAAATAGTAACCGAATACCTTATTGTATTTTATTTTCAGATTCTTGATACCGGTGCGTTCTCTGTCCTCTTCTTCTAATTTAGCCAGCCACTGCTTTCCGTCTGTTTTGGCGCTGCGAAGGGTATCAATATCCTCATCAAACCCACTTTTAATGATACCACCCTCACGAATGGTTATAGGCGGGTCCTCCTCGATGGCCTGGTCAATCAGTTGATAGATATCCTCCAGGCCATCTATCTCCTCTCCGATTTCCGTCAGTGCCTCTTTTTGAAACTCTTTCAGCACTGCCTTAATATGAGGCATCATTTCCAGGGAATTGCGAAAGGCAATCAAGTCTCTGGGATTTGCAGTCTTGTAAGTCACCTTACTTAACAAGCGTTCCAAATCATACACCGGATTGAGATACTCCCTGATTTCATCCCTGGATACAGAGTCCTTATTCAGTTCCTCAATTGCATCCAGGCGTTTCTCCATTTGTGCCTTTTCAATCAATGGCTGTTCCAGCCAGCTGCGAAGGGTTCTGGCACCCATGGCAGTCTTGGTCTTATCCAGTACCCAAAGTAAAGAGCCGCGCTTTTGCTTTTCTCTCAGCGTTTCAGTTAACTCCAGATTGCGTCTGGTGGAGCTGTCAAGAAGCATATACTTACTGGTGATATAAGGATATATATGTGTGAAGTGCTCCAGTGCTGTTTTCTGGGTATCATAAAGATACTGCAGCATAGCACCGGCTGCAATCATTCCTGTAGGAAAATCCTCAATACCAAGCCCTATCAGCGTATTTACTTTAAAATGCTTCATGAGACATTTCTTGCAACCTTCATCATCGAAAACATGAGCTTCCAGAGCATTCACGCTGATATGCAGCCTTCCACGCAAATCACCTATATCCATACCGCTTACCAGGAAAGCATCATTACAGATGATTTCAGAAGGTTCATACTTCATCAATTCATCCATCAGTTTCTTCGTATCTTCTACCTCTGTAAGATAGAAGTCTCCTGTAGTTACATCCGCAATTGATACCCCTATCTTGGTAGGTGTATAGGTAACACACATCAGGAAATTATTCTTGGACTCCTCAAGAGACTGCATGTTCAAATTGGTACCGGGGGTCACGATACGCACTACTTCACGTTTTACAAGCCCCTTAGCCAGCTTAGGATCCTCTACCTGTTCGCAGATTGCCACTTTATAACCTCTGCTGACCAGTTTGGTTAAATATCCTTCCACCGCATGGTAAGGGACACCACACATAGGTGCTCTTTCATCCAGACCACAGCTTTTACCGGTCAGAGTAATCTCCAATTCCCTGGATGCCGTAAGCGCATCATCAAAGAACATTTCATAGAAATCCCCCAGTCTGTAAAACAAAATACAGTCCGGATATTCTTGCTTAGTCTCCATATATTTCTGCATCATCGGAGTTAATTCTGCCACGTTCATACGCTCCTGTTCTTTTGTGTCTATTTTTTACATGAAAAGCGGACGCGTAAAAAAACGCATCCGCATATATCATAACATAAAACTCTTCTCTTGTAAAACAAAAACTCTCATTCCGGACAGTATGGTAAAAACAAGTATCTTAATATTTTTCTGCTCTTGCAAGTGCTTCATCAATATGAGTACAAATATTCCCTTCACCAATCTTATCCACAAAACCGGCTTTCTTCATAACATTCATAGGCTGCTCATTCACATGGGAGAGAATCAACTGCACACCCTTTTTCTCACAGTCTCTATGCAGCTGCTCCAGATTATGCATAGCAGTTGCATCGATAGCGCTTACGCTTCTCATACGCAACACCAGACACTTCTGTCCTTCGCTCACCGTAATTTTCAAGATCTTATCTGCAGCTCCAAAAAACAAAGGACCACTCACTTCATATACAAAAGTATTAGCCGGCACTACCCGTAAGGACAATGCATCAGGGTCCTGCGCTGCCTCATCATCCTCATCTATGTACTTCCAGCCTTCGACCTCTGTCACATCACTCATACGTTTCATAAACAGAATGGCTGCCAGAACGATTCCGACTTCGATAGCTACTACCAGATCGAATACTACAGTTAATACAAAAGTAGTTACCAGTACAATAATATCGCTCTTAGGGGATGTCTTGCACAGGTAAACAAATTTACGCCACTCAGACATATTGTAAGCTACCATAAACAGAATGGCTGCAATGGTAGGCATGGGAATCAGTGCTGCATAAGGCATCAATACAACAAGAATCAGAAGTAATGTCACTGCATGTACCATACCTGCAATGGGGGTACGTCCGCCATTCTTAATATTGGCAGCAGTTCTGGCAATCGCACCGGTGGCAGGAATACCGCCGAAAAGTGCGGAAGCCATATTACCGGCACCCTGTGCTACAAGTTCCATATTGGAACGGTGTTTACTGCCTATCATGCCGTCTGCTACTACACAAGAAAGCAGTGATTCGATTGCCGCCAGTACTGCAATAGTTACTGCATCAGGAAGTACTGTCTTTACGAGTTCAAAATTAAATTGGGGAACGCTAAACTGCGGCAACTTATTGGAAATTTCATATAAATCTCCGATGGTGTTTACCTTCATGCCCAGTCCGCTTACCATACCGATTCCCGCCAATACTGCTATCAATGATGGCGGAATTTTCTTAAATAATCCGGGCAGATAAGGCCAGCCTATCAAGATTATCATACATACCACGCCCACAATAACTGCCTGCCAGTTAATGGTATCGATAAATGTAATGACTGCTCCCAGCTTCTCCATAGTCTCAATCAAAGGCTCCTCAGTCACTACAGTCAGTCCCAGAAAATCCTTGATCTGTCCCACAAAAATAGTTACTGCAATACCGGAAGTAAAGCCGGTTGTAATTGTATAAGGAATAAATTTTATCAGGTTGCCCAGACGAAGCACACCCATAAGAATCAGGATGATACCTGCTATCAGCGTAGCCAGAACCAGTCCTTCCATTCCGTTTTGGGCTACAATACCTGCCACAATGGTTGCAAATGCTGCAGTAGGTCCGGCAATCTGTACCCGGCTGCCTCCCAGGAAGGAAATCACGAAGCCTGCTACAATGGCTGTGTAGATACCTTTTTCAGGAGTTACGCCGGAGGCCAGTGCAAGAGCGATGGAAAGCGGTAATGCAATGATTGCCACAATAATACCGGCAATAACATCCTTAATAAACTGCTCGCGGGTGTAGGTCTTCATGACCGAAAAAAGCTTAGGTTTCAATTTGTCCATTTTCTTGTCCTCTCATATTTTTATCGCAAAGGTTATATTAGTACAAATTGGGAGGATTTTCAAGTGGATTATAAAAAATATGTTAAGAAAAAACGAAATTTGTAAAAAGCAGTCGCCATTGCAGCGATATAAGCTGCCTGGCGACCCATAGGATATCATAATGTATCAAATTCTGCACTTTGGCGACACTAAACTCAACAGCACTCATTTGCGCAAGGTTCCACAGTAACGCTGGTAACCTTTTGTCTATCCACATATCCACATGCTTTCAAGCCTTCTGTAATGACTTTATACCAGTTTTGAGCAGACAGCTGGCAGACAGAATTATCATCAAGTTCAATTACACATGCATTCTCTTTGGCACAGTCCATACAGCAGGATATCCTGTACATATTTTTCCTGCTGATGGCACCTATCTCTTCGAGCAAATTGACCATTCTGTAGACCGTGGCGGAACCGATTCCCGCATCGAGTACGATTGCCTTATAATAGATTTCCTTACAGCTTGCGCATTCTTCCTGTAAAATTACATCTAAAAGCATTTGTCGCTGTTTTGTGATCCTGCATCCACGCTCTTTCAGCTTCTGAAGGACTATTTCTCTCTGCATCCTGGTTCTATGATAATTTGCTGATTCAATATTTCGTTTCACCTGATTATTCAAATCCTGTACCATATCTCTTCTCCAATTTTTTTATGTTATCGTTGACTACGAAAATAACTTGTCAGTGGTATGAAAGTCCCACATTTTGCCAAAGCCAAAATGATAATCGTTTTCACTTGTAGTTAGTATACTCTAACTCTTGTAAGTTGTCAATTACTTTAGAGAAGTTATTGTACTTCTGTTCCACCCCATTCCACAACGGTGATACTCATGGGGCCATGGTACGATAGCGTTGAAATACTTATTCCACCATATGCCCTACATAATAGAATCCATGGCATTCATCCAAAGATACATTCACGATTTTACCGATCAGAGAAGCATCTCCCGGGAAATGTACCAGTGTATTGTTAGACAATCTTCCCGTAAGCAGGGAACCATCGTGTTCGTTAATTTCTTCCACCAGCACATCCATAATCTGCCCCTGATATTTTGCCACCTGCTCTCTTGCTGTTTCCTGTACCACCTTTAACAATCTGTCAAAGCCTTGCTTTACCTCTTCCTCAGGCACCTGATTCTCCATGGCAGCTGCAGGTGTGCCGGTTCGCTTGGAATAAATAAACGTAAAAGCATTGTCATACTTTACCTGACGCACCATATCGATGGTAGCATCTACATCTTCAGGCGTCTCCCCGGGAAATCCCACAATGATATCTGTAGTAAGGGCAATGTCCGGAATCTCCTTTCGTATCTTCTGTGCAAGTTCCAGATACTGTTCTCTTGTATAAACACGATTCATAGCCTTCAGAATTCTGGTAGAGCCTGACTGCAGTGGCAAATGCAGATGTTTACAGATTTTCTTTGAATTCTTCATTACTTCAATCAGTTCATCAGACAGATCCTTAGGATGAGAGGTCATAAAGCGGATTCTTTCCAGGCCCTCAATCTTCTCAACTTCCTTTAGAAGCTGAGCAAATGTCATGGGTTCCTCCAGATTTTTTCCGTAAGAATTGACATTCTGACCAAGCAGCATGACTTCTACAACACCGTCAGCTACCTGCTGTTCAATTTCTCTTATAATATCCTTTGGTTTACGGCTTCTTTCCCGTCCGCGCACATAAGGAACGATACAATAACTGCAGAAATTATTGCAGCCGAACATAATATTGACACCTGATTTAAAAGAATATTTTCTCTCTATCGGCAAGTCTTCCACAATCTTATCTGTGTCCTGCCAGATATCTATTACCATTCCTCTATTTTCAAACGTGGCATTTAAGAGCTCCGCAAATTTAAAAATGTTATGGGTTCCGAAAATCAGATCCACAAAACGATAACTCTCCTTTATCTTCTCAATTACAGAAGGCTCCTGCATCATGCAGCCGCAAAGTGCGATCTTCATATGGGGATTTTTTCTCTTATAACCGTTCAACACACCCAGTCTGCCATAGACACGCTGATTGGCATTATCACGGACTGTACAGGTATTGAAAATTACAAAATCAGCATTTTCGTTTTCTATGACCTCATAACCTACTTTTTCCAGAATTCCCACCAGTTTCTCGGAATCTCTGGCATTCATCTGGCACCCGAACGTCCTCGTACACGCGGTTAAAGGTCGTCCGGCCTTTTCCGAAAGCTCTTTTACATATATTCTGGCCTTTTTAATAAAATAATACTGTCGCATTGGTTCGGCTTCTGGTGCCGGACCGTTTATATTAATTGTTTCTAATATTTCTTCCATTTTTTCATCTTTATACATGGTTAGATCTCCTTTTAAAAAAACATAACGTATATTATACACGAAATGACGCATTTTTTCAATAAAAATCCCCATGCCATTTATTGACTTGGGGATCTTGATGTGTGATATATTTTTCCTTGCTTTGACCTTTTGGCGGCTGTTACTTAATTTTGTATGCGTAGTCTAACGCGATCCAACCGTCGCGGCCTGCCGCGTAGGACTTCAACAAGCCCCACTTTGACGCGCCCGGGCCATCTGCTTCTTCTACGATAGTAAATACGCCTTTTTTGGTGTATTTTCTTCTACCGTAATTTGTGCCGGGACCTTTTCTGATGTTTAGATCGTTAATATCTACGCGCACTTCGTAAGGTAAGCCCGTATTTGCCGCCTGCTGCGTCGAAACGATGTAAACCGCTTCGCCTTTGCTGTTAAATACGGTGTAACCTTCTTTGCAGGCCTTCTTCGCATTTTCCAAATTGCGGTATGCGCCAATCTGGCTTGTTGCGTCGGCCCACGTTTTACGTACTCGGTACATTTCTTCGGGTTCTACCGGTGCCGGGCTTTCGGATCCAGATCCTGCCTTCATGCCGAAATATTCGGCGATTACCGCCGCTTCTGCTTCGGCTAACTTCTGTAGGTTTGCTTCGTTTGAAAGCCAATTTGTCGCGGCTGTGTTTGTGTGGAAAGAATGTTCAAGGATAATTCCCGGAACATTAACGCTTTTAGTGCCATGTAAAACGCCGTAATATTCGTCATTCAATCGGCCGTCGCTGTTTCTGTCGTAGCTTGCTTTCCTCGTCGCTACGCGGCCGTCTTGCTTTGTTCCCATTACCTTTTCGACCACTTCGGCCAATAAGCCGCCAAGATCGCGGGAAACGTCGTCGATCTCGTTTGCTGCGTCGTCAACGTAGCCATACGCCACCGGGTAATCTACGCTTTCGGCTCCGCACGCGTTGGAATGAATAGAAATAAAAAAGACGGATCCTTCCGCTGCTTTTCCTCTTTCCACCAATGCGCGGTCTTTTTTGACGTTGCTTCGGGTTGTCGCTACATCGAAACCGTACTTTTCAAGGGCTGCTTTTAATTTAAGGTGCAAACGCCAATTCATACGGCTTTCAAAATATGATTTTTTAACCGGGCTTCGGTTGTAGTTGCCATAATGCCCGGCGTCTAACGTAATTCTTTTTGCCACGGTTTCTTCCCCTTCTTTCTGATCGTATTGTGTAAGGTTCCATTTTTCTATAATGTTGCATAACTTCGAAACATAGTCGATCGAAGTCGCATAGCCGCCGCCCCTTAATGATTTTGCGGCCGTGGTGTAATCTCTTTCTCCCACGATCCCTTCGTAACGAAGGGCGCTTCCATTCTTGGCCCCTGCCAAATAATCGGAATGATCTTTGATACTTGCCGCGTGGTCCGCGTATTTTCTAAACACTGCCGTCACGGTGTAATATTCGCCGCTTGGCTTCTGTTCTCCGGTGTCCTTTGTGTAGGTTTGGCCGTCCCATTCGGACGGCCAAGTGTTCCCGGAAAGGTTCGCTTTCATTCCGAAAAGGTTGTTTGCATTTTGGGCCAACTCCGAAGATCCGTACCCGCTTTCAAGTATGGCTTGCGCCGCTGTGATAGAAGCAAGGATCCCCGTCTTTTTCATATCCTCGGCCGCAAGTGCGCCTATATATGAAATGAATTCTTTTTCCGTCATGCTCTCAACCTTCCTTTATGTGTTTTCTGTTGGTTCCTCTTCCGCTGTCTGCTGCTCCAATTCGTCGCCGTCCGGTAATTCGTCCGTGTACTTTCCAAGGGCTTTTTTCACGGTCTGCCAAAGTTTCTTCACGGGCAAACCGCAAAGCGTCATATTTTTAAGAATGGAAACTACTTCATACGCAATAAATAGAATTCCGAAAAATTCCATTGTTCCGATACTGTCCGAAGGAAGATAACTTCTAACCTCTTTCGGAATAAAGCCGATCAAATTCAAATCCACAATGTAATCGACCATTACAAGCGCCAAAATACAAACGATCATTGCAATTTTGCGAATAGCGCCGTTAATTCCGCAATTGGAATTGAATTTCTTTTCCTTGATCGCGCGAAGCACTCCGAAAATAGTGTCGATAACGATAGCCACCATTACCAATTCGAAAATTGTGTTTCGTACCGCCTGCGCATACATTGAAATAAAAACGCCGTCCATACTTCCACCACCTTTCTTTGTGGCTTCATTATAGACGGCGTAACCGCTTAATTCTGATATTCTTTATTTGATTTTGTCCATAGTTAAATCCTCTCTTTCTTTTATTACAAAAGCCGGCACCTCAAATGAGGTATCCGGCTCTTGGCTCTAACTATTTTATACTGATGCTCTTATTTGATCTGCAGCTGCAAAGTTCCAACACGAAATACCGCAACATGCTTATACCCAACAGTAAGGGACTTGGCCGGATAAATACCATTCTCATCCGGTTCTCCGTCAGGATCTGTCAACAGGTCGAATGCGAGTAAGGTGCCTGAGCCGGGGGCTTTAGCATTAAAAATACCGAAGTGAGTTGCTTCACCCCATCCTTCTTCATCGGTGCATTCTCTTGAGGTGATCTCCAGTTTGTTAGTTACAGTACCGTTCGATACGCTACCCCACATATCAACATATTCCATACCTTCATAATCGTTAAGTCGTATTCTCTCATAAGAAGATGCAGTGGGTTCTGTGAAATTACTACCATCGGCATTTGGGGTAGTAGTTGATAAAGCAAGATAGCATAGACCCGAACCAGTTAAGGTCTGTTCTTTTGCCTTTGCGGTGATAATGTTTAAAACTTTGTTACTAATAGTTGTTGTAAGCATAATTTTTTCTCCTTCTAAAATAAATAAATTAATTAAAGTGTAGGTGTTCCTTCTACAGCTACGAAATACTGTGTTCCGCCTGTAGGTGTATCCATTTTGATGGCTTTTACGCCATTAAATGTGCAATCATTACCGTTCCTGTCTTTCAGAACCACATCAGATGATATGATATTGATTGTGGTTCCCTCTCCGGTTCCGCTATCGTCGCTCTCAAACTCCTGCCAAATACTCAAAGTATGTAAGGTAGGTTCGGTATCGGTCAGAACTCCGAGGAAGCCCAGAACATATCCATTTTGTTGGGTAGCTGAAACAATAACAAATCCCTCTCCATTACCAGACAGACCCCATGAGCTTCCATCGCCGATAAACGTCGAGCCAGAAACTACGCTATCTCCATCCTGCGCTACACACTCACATATTTCACCGTCATCCAGTTTTACAAAATACGTTTCACCAACAACAAACTTATGTCCGAATGGTTCCATATGGCAACCGTATATATTGCCAAGCGCGTCGTTGATGAGGTCCGTTTCACCCAAAATAGCGTCGGGAACAATATAACCACCATCGGTCGCTCTGCGGATTTCGATAGTCACACCAGTAATATTGTCTTCTTCGGTATCTTCTCCGAAGAGAGTCATTAGTTCATTACAGGCGAATGCGGAATAATCCCCAGCATTATTATTCATGTCGACGCCAATTATAATTATAAAAGGTTCTCCACTATTTAGATTTGACGAATATAACAAACCAAAATTTCCGATTAGTTTGAGTCCGTTGCTCAGTTCTTTACATATGGTATTATGTTCGACACCGTTAACTACTACTTTGTAATACTCTCCCGGCGTGACAGGAAAGGCCTCATTAAACTGAACAGCATATAGACCCTCGGTATATTCAACAATCGCCCCAGCGCCATTAATAAATTTCCTCTCAGACATAATAATATCGCCAGGCTTCTCACCCACATAGATTTCAAGAGTATGAGATTCGGAGGTGCTGTAGATTGTCTGCATCATTATTTCATTGTTATTAGGGCTGACCCCAATAACAAACGGTTCACCTAAACGAGGAAATCCTGCAACGTTGTTATCTGGATCCATTATTTCAGCATTACCAATATATATGTAAGTAATATCGTCTAGGATATGCTTCCACGGTGTTAGCTTATAAGGTTTTTTATCCCAAACAACCGTGCATTCCACGTCATCCCGCAAACTCATTAAATTTGATGTTAGATCAGAATCAGTAAATGTAGTCGCATAAAGCAAACCTTCGGGAGCAGCAAACCCACTAATAGTAGTCTCCTTCAAAATAACTTCATACGGTATAGTCTCACTCTCTACTTCCTCGTTTAACAACGATTTCAGTTTAATTCCGAAGGTATACTCTCCGGCATCGTTCAGACTATCGTTAGCCACAGCGAATTGTGAAATAGTTGCCCCCCCTGTGCTATCATACACGGTATAGTTGTCAATACAGAATGGCATACCAGTGGCGGAGCTTAAATTTACAACATCATGTAATACATAATTTCCTATTCCGACCAGAAAAGCGTTTATTTCCTGACTTATCGGGATATTGTCGACGAGTTCAGCATAGACTTCGTATTCCTTGCCCTGAAAAGTGACAATATATTCCGCTCCGGGATAAAGTATTATGGACTCCTTCATAATAAAGCCATGTGCAAGCGCGTTTTCACTAGTCGTGCCATAGCTTACTACAGCCTCTTCCAATACAGTCAAATCACCCTCGCTGATTAATTCAATCATGAGTGTATGATCTTTTGTTGTCGCTGAAGTAATGGTACTGTCGTTAATGATAAATTGCCCAAAAGCTCCTGCGCTCTTAATTGTGAACGTTAATCCATCGCTGGTAGTTCTTTGGATTTGGGTACCTACGACAGCATCAACCGTGTCACTGTATTTAAAAGCTTCACCTGTCAATCCCGAGAATGTCGCATTGTCGATTTTTACGCTATAAGTATGTCCAGGTATAAACGCAGTTGGGACTACGATCATTGCCGTACCTACCCCATCGGAGTCATATGTTACCGTCAAGGTTCTTTCTTCGTAAATAACTTTACTCATGTTTTAATTTACCTCCAAAACTTCTGAGATTTGTGTTCCGTTAAAATATCTTATTTCAAGTACTTCTCCTTCTTGTACTGCTGAGAATGCTGTTAAATCAAGTGTCGATTCGTTCTGTACAGCATCTGCTCGTAACAACGTAAGAGTCTCTCCTTCTTGTACTGCCGACAACGTCTGAAGATCGAGAATATCGCCGCTCTGCATACCGTCATAGATAGTAGGAATATAGAGAACTTCGCCTTCTTGCTTGATTGCCAACTGCTCAGATAAATCGAGAATTGAACCGTCTTGTACACCTTCGTAGATAGTAGGAATGTATAACACACCATCTTCGAAAACAATTGTCTCCTCTGCCTTAATTGCACATGCACCAGCGATGGATACTATACCGCTAGTACTCCTGATAAATATGTTTTCGGACTCCTGTGCTGCAAGATTAGCTACAAATCTCGAATCCAAAACACCTGCCAAAACTATTTCATCAGGTGGAATATCATTCACGCCAGCGTTAAATAATGTACGCAAGAATAGATTTCTCATGAGGATTGATTCGGGTGCTTGACTTATAGCACCCGCCGCAAGTACCAAGTTACTACAAAATTTCATTAGTATTTCATCGGGTGAGATATCGTTCGCACTAGCATTAAATAATGTACGCAAGGGCATTACTGTCAGAAGAACAAATTCAGGTTCCTGTGCCTTGGCACCTGCTATGGAAACAAAATATTCATAGTCATGCATGACTATCTCGGCAGGAGATATATCAGTCAAACCAGCAATGGATTCTACATAGCTGATAGACATCATAAGTATGTCTATCAAATCCTCAGCCCCGGGACTAGCACGAGTCAATAACTCTGATAAGGTATATCCCAATCCATCTATAGCGTCAGCATCACGAACATTGGCTTTGATTAGTAAAGGTATTAATAGCTCGGCTTTACCGTTTATCGCGCCGGCAACACGTCTATTAGCCTTAGTTATCAACGTCGTTAGCAAGTTGACTCGACCTTTTACAGTATCAGTGTCACGGCCGCCAGCAATATTCTTATTCATGGTCTTACAAAAACCGCGACCGTTCTCAGCCTCAGGATCTCTTAAAGCGGCTATACATCTACGTACTATAATATGTCCGCCGATTTCTTCCGCCGCAGCGGCTCTTAAAGCAGCTTCGTCCGATTTTGTTGTAGTATTACCAAAAACTCTACCCCACACTATACCGTATGTTACCGCGGAAGCTACATAGAATAACCTGCTCATCGATTGAAGTATTATGTCTTCTACTTTTACCGTGTCGTTATTGGCAGGAGAATATAAACTAGCGATCGATTGTAATATCACATCTTCCACTTTTACCGTATCGGCATCGGTAAACGGATATATATTAGTGATTACGTGCATGTATATATCATCGGGTTTTATGATTTCATGATTAGCCATCGAGAAGGATTCGCTGAGCATCCGCAACAGAATATCATCAAAGGTCTCCAAATTCGGCCTGGCAGACCTCCGATACACGACGCTCACCGTACCTGAACTCACCTCTGTTTGTGCATCTAGCATACCTGCAATAGAGCGTATATAAACGGTACTGTCTGCTCTACCAAATAAATACTCTAGCGCATCAGCCATTAATGCACGATATCTGGCAAGTAGTATCTTGTTCATCAATCCACCACCTCATTTTTTACAAATATCCATGTAGAGCCATCCCACAAGCCTATCAGCTCATAATGGCTATTGGCTCTTATGATAATATCACTGAGTCCGATATGATTTTCCGTGGCCAGATTCAACGTTGTTGCTGTATCCCCGGACGCAAAACATATAAAAATCATATCTCCGGCTTTTGCATCGACGGGAAAACCTACACTCAACTCTGTAAGCTCTCCCAGGAAATACATGGTTCCAGTTTCCGCAATGCCATCCTCAGGCAACGTTGTCTTACTAACCGTGTCAATATCTTTGATTTTATTGTCAAGCCTTGTCCCGTCAGGCATCTCTACATCGGCGGCATCCATAAGAGCAAAGGTGCCATTATTCTTTTGCTTGATTTTATCAATAACTTCAATCGCCATGTCGCA
>JAFTVH010000149.1 GCA_017465845.1 Lachnospiraceae bacterium
CAGAAAGCAGTTTTTTCTCTTCTTCGGATGGCAGTATGTGGATTTTAGCTGTAAGTGTCTGTGTCATAATCGAAGCCTCCCTATAGAGTTATTATAACACAATATGTGCAATTTGTACAGAACAATTGTTCGAATTTTAAATTAAAGAAAGAAGGAGAAAGAGCAGGGGACATGTGTATCCGGGTAATCCGTGACGCATTCCTCCCCTACCTGTAGAGGTAGGAGTATCCTGCTCGTTATTTGATGAAGAAAATCGTACTTACAGGCGGCGGTACCGCCGGGCATGTGACGCCCAATATTGCCCTGATTCCAAAGCTTCGGGAAGAGGGCTATGAAATCGCCTACATAGGCTCCTATGATGGTATCGAGAAGAAGTTGATCGGTGATTTCGACATACCCTACACCGGAATATCCACCGGAAAATTCCGCCGATACCTGGATGTAAAGAATCTGACCGATCCATTCCGTGTCATCAAGGGTTATTCAGAAGCAAAGAAGTATTTGAAAGAAATTAAGCCTGATGTAGTGTTCTCCAAAGGAGGCTTTGTCAGTGTGCCTGTTGTCAGAGCTGCTGCAGCCTTGAAGATTCCCTGCATCATTCACGAATCCGACATGACTCCCGGTCTTGCCAACAAGCTGTGCATCCCTGTTGCAGAAAAAGTATGCTGTAATTTCCCGGAGACAATGAAGATGCTTCCGGAGGGCAAAGCAGTCCTCACCGGTTCTCCCATCCGCGAAGAACTGGCTAAAGGCAACAAGCTGGCCGGTCTGAAGCTGTGCGGCTTTACAGCCAACAAACCTGTTATTATGGTCACCGGCGGAAGCCTTGGTGCAGCTAATGTCAATAAAGCAGTCCGTGATGCATTGCCAAGACTTTTGGAAGATTTTCAGGTAGTACATCTGTGCGGTAAGGATAAAGTAGACAATCTGCTTTTGAACACACCTGGCTATAAACAGTTTGAATATATCAAATCAGAGATGAAAGATCTGTTTGCCATGGCCGATCTGGTGATTTCCAGGGCAGGCGCCAACGCTATCTGTGAACTGCTGGCACTGAAAAAGCCTAATATCCTGATTCCCCTGCCCGCATCCAGCAGCAGAGGCGACCAGATTCTCAATGCAAAATCTTTTGAGGCGCAAGGCTTCTCTATCGTGATTGATGAGGATGATCTGACTACTGATTTACTGGTTGATAAGGTTCACGAGCTGTATTTCAGCAAACAGACCTATCATGATGCCATGGGGAAGAGTGGGCAGATGGATTCTATTAAGACCATTGTGCAGCTGATTAATGAAGCAGCAGAGAAGTAATATGAGAACTGATATAAGACGTTTACTAAAATAATTTATTGATAAGCAGAAGGTAGCAGTGCGCAGTTATCTTCTGCTTTTTGTTGATAACAGTTAAGCCAAGTCCGTATACATTAATCCTTATACTTACGAATATGAAGTGATGCTGCTTGTTACACTGCCGTGGAAGCTACTTCCATGTCCAAATCAGCGCTCTCCCTTGCACTTACAGGCAGCTTTGCCACATACGGTGCCGGCCAGATCTTCAGCGGTATCTGCGGAGACCGCTTCCGCCCTAAAAAGCTGGTCCTCTACGGACTGATCGCGACCTCCCTGATGAATAACATCATACCGTTCTGTCAAAGCCCTATACTGATGCTGGTCGTGTGGAGTATCAACGGCTTTGCCCAGGCATTCATGTGGCCGCCTATGGTCAAGCTTATGTCGGATCTCTTCTCTCTGGAAGAGTACCAGAAGGCATGTGTCATCATCGCAAGAGGAAGTTCCTTCGGCACGATCATCATTTATCTGATTTCTCCGGTACTTATCGCTCTCTCGGGATGGAAAACTGTATTCGGTTTCTCTGCCCTTTGCGGTATTGTAATGATTTACTTCTGTAACAGACTTTGTCCCGACATCAATGACACCAAAACAGAGACTGCCAAAATCAATCGTGTGCAACATGGAAAAGGGCCTTCTCTGTTCTCCCCTTTGATGCTCAGTATCATGCTGGCCATCATCCTTCAGGGGACTCTCAGAGACGGTGTCACGACATGGATGCCCTCCTGCATATCGGAAACTTATCACCTGGGCAACGAAATCTCTATCCTGACCGGTGTAGTACTGCCTGTTTTCAGCATGATATGCTATCAGGTGACGTCCTTTCTCTACAAGAACAAATTCCGCAGTCCGCTTTCCTGCGCCGGCGTCATCTTCGCAGCAGGTACGATTTCCTCGCTGGCACTGTATTTTCTTTCAGACGCTAACGCCGCATTTTCGGTATTGTTCTCCGCTATGCTGACAGGATGTATGCATGGAGTCAACCTGATGCTGATTTCCATTCTTCCTCGTTTCTTCAGTAAATACGGAAATGTTTCTACCGTATCCGGCGTGCTCAATGCCTGCACTTACATCGGAAGTGCGCTTTCTACTTATGGGATTGCTGTGATTTCAGAGAACAGAGGCTGGCATTTTACCATTCTTTTGTGGGTAGTGATCGCTGCACTTGGGACGGCAGTGTGCCTGATTTGTGTGAAGCCTTGGAAAAAAAGTGGGATTGCTGAATAGAACAAGCGGCACGGGATTCACCATGCCGCCGTCATCATATTCATTATAATATAACTATTATTTCTTCAGATACATCCTCGCCTCATAAGGCTGCAGGATTTCAGCCTCCATAGCCTCACCATAATTCCCCAGCAGAAGCTCCATTCCCTCTACTTCCTCTTTCAGTGGCATGGGCAGCATCTTATCAAAGAAATTACAAACTACTACCAGCTTACTATCCTCATTTTCTCTGGTATAAGCAAAGATATTCTCATCCTCCGGAAGAAGCATGGTAAAGCGTCCATCCACGAACACCGCATACTCTTTCCTCAGATGCACCAGCTTCTTATAGTAAGAAAAGATGGAATCAGGGTCATTGACCTGGCTGGCTGCATTGATCGTCGTATAATTGGGATTCACCTTAATCCAGGGCGTACCTGTGGTAAATCCGGCATTTTCAGAAGAATCCCACTGCATAGGAGTACGAGCATTATCACGACTCTTTGCATAGATAGACTTCATCACATCCTCTTTATCATAACCTGCGGCAATACGCTCCTTGTACATATTACAGGTTTCTATATCACGGTATTCCTCAATGTCGTATTTGACATTGGTCATTCCCAGTTCTTCCCCCTGGTAAATATAGGGAGTTCCCTGCATGCCGTGAAGCAAAGTTCCCATCATCTTGGCAGATTCCACACGGTACTCTCCATCATTACCCCAACGGGACACGATGCGGGGCAGGTCATGGTTATTCCAGAACAAGCTGTTCCAGCCACAGCCATAAAGCGCCTGCTGCCAACGTCCTAAGATTTCTTTCAGCTTCAGGAACGGAAGCGGTGCCAGATCCCACTTTTCCTTGCCCTCCTGCTGATCCAGTCCGATATGCTCAAACTGGAACACCATAGAAAATTCACTGCCATCCGGATTACTGTAAAGCTTGGCAAGCTCTGTATTAGAGCCCCAGGCCTCACCTACGGTAATTAAATCCCCCTTCCGGAAAGTCTCTTTACTCAGTTCTCGGAGGAACTCATGTAGTCTGGGACCGTTACAGGTAATCTTCTGATCCGGCTCCTTAGCAATCTGGTCGATAACATCCAGGCGGAAACCGCTTGCGCCTTTGTCCATCCACCACAGGATCATATCGTAAATCTCCCGGCGCAGCTTTGGATTTTCCCAATTAAGGTCAGGCTGTTTTACGGAAAACTGGTGAAAATAATACTGTCCAAGCTCAGGAACCCACTCCCATGCAGGACCGCCAAAGCATGCTCTCATGTCGTTGGGCAGCTCACCTTCTTTTCCATCTCGCCACACATAATAATCATGATACGGATTGTCCTTACTCTTCTTTGCCTCTAAAAACCAACGGTGCTCATCAGAAGAATGGTTCAGCACCAGGTCCATCATAATGCGGATGTTACGCTTCTTCGCCTCTGCGATCAGACGTTCCATATCATCCAGGCTGCCGAACATAGGGTCAATATCCTGATAATCAGAGATATCATAGCCATTGTCATCCTGGGGAGATTTACATACAGGGGAAAGCCAGATTGCATTGATTCCCAGGTCCTCCAGATAGTCCAGTCTCTGGATGATACCGTTCAGATCACCGATGCCATCTCCGTTACTGTCCTGAAAGCTGCGGGGGTATATCTGATAAACAACTGCATTCTGCCACCACTTTTTATTATTTTCCATTCACACTTCCTCCGTATTGCTATTAGATAACTTTATGTTCTCAAACCATGCCGATTATACTACGTTCCCATGATTTGTGCAATCTTTTTCCTGCTGCCAATCACAGGAAGTCTTTCCGCTTAGTCAATTATAGGCTGATTTCTCTTACATCCATGGATGCCACATTTTGGGTACAGACACACAACGTATAATCTCCGGCAAATTTCATTTCCTGAAACCAAGTGTCCAGCGCATACCAGGATGTAACTGCCTTGTCATCACTCACATTCTGCACTCCGGCTTGTCGCTCTTCTGCTTGCCGCACTCCTGCCTTTTGAACTCGTGCTTCCTGCAAATCAATCCTTCCCGGCAAAACACAAAATTCTCCGAAATGATTGTCAATCCCCTGCCCTGTATACTTCACATAACTTTCCCTCGCTGACCAAATCTGGAAAAAACGCCGGTAGCTATCCTGCTGCCTTACATATTCTGCTTCCCACGGGTGGAAAAAACGCTTCGCCATCCTGCAGTATCTGTCCGCCGAAGATTCCGGTGTCTCGTCCTTGCGCCTTACATGCTCCTGCAAGTCCAGTCCGACCGGCTGATCAGCCATGGCACAAGCCCAATAATCTCCGCTGTGGCTGATCGAGAAATGAAGTTCCGGTTGATTGGGAAAGTAGGGTTTTCCACGTTCTGTTCGATTTATCTGCCATTTATCCACATCCTGAAACTCAGATTCCACCTTCGAAAGTTCAGCACCCACCTCTAAGGTGACCGTGTCCATGTTGCACTCTACAGTTTCCATACCCGAACTTGCCATTTCACTGCCACCAAGCGTTTTAAAGCACTCGGCAGCTGTCATCAGCCGCTCTCTTACACTTCTTTTATCATCCAACCGAAAAATGCACACAGACACCGAAGGTATACAGCTTACCATATCAGCCAATTCCTCCATAAATGATCCCCAGTACAAAAACAGCTATGGCGATAGGCACATACACATATTTTGCCAGATAGCCAAACCACTGGGAAACCGGCTTCTTTCTTCCCTGCGAAAGTTCTTCTTTTACAGACTTCCAACCAAGCACGTAATAGATAGACACTGCACCTAAAAGTGCGCCGAAAGGCACCACCAAAATCGTAATAAAGTCCATCCAACTGCCTACCAGATTTCCATCCTCAATAAACAACCCCACTGCAAGTGAAATCACTCCGCACAGAATAACAGTCAGCTTCCTTGGCAGTTTAAAGCTGGACTGCCATGATTCGCTCACCGCTTCAAACATGTTGATCAGGCTGGTAATTCCTGCAAATGCCACCGATACAAAGAAAAGCACTGCAAAAAACTGTCCGAAAGGCATCTGCTTAAACACCCCGGGAAGCGTAATAAACATAAGCGACGGACCGCTGGTAGGTTCAATTCCAAATGCAAAGACAGCCGGCATGATAGCCAGGGCTGCAAGCATAGCCGCCAATGTATCGAACAAAGCCGTATTAAAGCAGGATTTTAAAATATCTTCCTCTTTTCCAAGGTAAGAGCCATACACGATCATACCCGAACCGGTAATCGACAGAGAAAAGAACGCCTGTCCCATGGCCATGATCCAAGTATCAATATTGAGCAGATACTCCCACTTCGGTATGAGTAAAAATTCATAGCCTTCACCGGAGCCCTCCAGGAAAAACACCCTCACAGCAAGCACGATGAACAAGACAAAAAAGGCTGGCATCATCACTTTATTTACGCGCTCAATGCCTTTTGTGGCTCCAAAAATCAAAAGGGCACATGCAATGATCACCACTGCCCCATGACAGGGAATATTCCCAAAGGAAGAGGATATCTCCCCAAAGAATGTTCCTGCCTCTTTAGCGAACAGTTCTCCGGTGATTCCGGCAAGCAGCGTGCGAAGAACCCAACCCAGAATCACTGAATAACCTATTGCAATTCCGAGGGAGCCGAATAAGGGAATCCATCCCAGAAGATAACCCAATTTCCCTTGGCCGCGATTCGCCCAACAATATTTATAAGCACCCAAGGTGCCTGTCCTTGCCCTTCTTCCTACCGCAAATTCTGCAGAAAGACCTACCATTCCGAATAATGCTACAAAAATAAAATACGGTATCAAAAATGCAGCACCGCCGAATTGCCCCAGTCGATATGGAAATAACCAGATATTTCCCATCCCCACTGCGGAACCTACGCAGGCAAGGACGAATCCCAGGGAATTGCGGAATTGTCCGTTCTGGTGTGGATGCTGTAGTTGATTTTGCTGTTCTGTATTCACGTCATCCTCCTTCTCATTAACAGACAATCGGTTTCAAGCCAACCGCCTGACGATGGTACACATCATATCGGTTCAGAATAATCTCTTTCGGGCACGGAATCACACCGCGATTTTCATAAGGGTCATTAAAGATATAATTCTTTTCATCTTCTCCCACAAGCAGCATGCAGTGCTCATTGGAAATCCAGGTAAAATCCTCACCGGAGTCCAACAGCTTCCACACCGGCCCGATAATCGGCTCTCTCATGTTAATGGAATTCCAAAGGATCACCGGCATACCGTTTTTCAGATAAGTCTCTACAAGATAAGTGAAATCTTTTCCCGTTTCGTCAATTACCTCATATTTATCTGAGACGATAGGCTTCAGCGCCTTGCAGATTACCGGTGCATAGCAGCCCATGGAATCCGGATCATATGGGCTGCCCGCAAAACATTCCCACGGATTCGGCCCATACAGAATACCATCACGGACTTCAAAATCACGCTTGACCAGATAATTATCAATGAAGTCATCAACCGTAATATTGTACCCCAGATAATGCAAAAGCATGACCGTAGTCACGCTTTCACATCCTGTAGGATAATTTTCACTTTGGTTGATGTAAGGAACATCAATCTTAAGCATATTTTCCTCCAAAATTCAATCTTAAGCTTTTGCCTTCGTATCTGCTTTTATACTGAGAGCACGAATCACTTCCAGAACCATCACCAGAAGAACCACACTGATCAGTAATGATATCCACCAGCTTTGGGTAAGACCGGAAATAATGTAACCTACTGCACTCACAGCAACTACCACCATCGCATACTGCATCTGGGTAGATACGTGGTTCATATGATTACTCTGCGCTCCTGCAGAGGACATGATCGTTGTATCGGAAATGGGTGATACATGGTCGCCACATACAGCACCTGCAAGTACTGCTGATACGGAGATGATCATCATTTCCAGATTCTGTCCGCCAAACAATGCTACTACGATCGGAATCAGAATCGCAAAGGTTCCCCAGGAAGTACCTGTTGAGAATCCAAGGAACAGACCAACTGCGAACATAATCACCGGAACCAGGAAGCTTGCAGAGGCATTGCCGCCCACTACGCCGCTTACGAAGTCCCCAAGGCAAAGCGCATCGCCTACACCTTTCAGCGTCCAGGCAAGAATCAGAACCATAACAGCCGGAATCATCAGCTTAAAACCTTCTACAAGGCTCTCCATGAATTCTTTGAAGCTTACTACTTTACGGGGCAGATACAGGAGCATCATGAAAATAACGGTAACAAATGTAGCAAAAATCAAACTGGTTTCTGCATCACATCCGGCAAAGGCATCAATTACATTTGTTGCGCCACCAAGAATACCTGTGTAAATCATAGCTCCTACTGCTGTAGCGATAAGAACCGCAATCGGCAGAATCAAGTCAAACACACGACCTTTTGATGAGATTTTTTCTTCTGCAATATTATCAAACTCTTCGGCACCACTGGTAAACAAATCACCGTTCGCTGCATTTATTTCATGCTTCTTCATTTCCCCAAAATCAAAAGCTCTGATGGTGATATAGATAACCATAAAAATCGTCAGAATCGCATACAGGTTGTAAGGAATGGTACGCAGGAATAACTGGAATCCTGTGATTCCCGCATCTTCCGGTACATAAGAGTTAACTGCTGCAGCCCAGGATGAAATCGGAGCGATGATACAAACCGGTGCAGCGGTGGCATCGATGATGTAAGCCAGCTTTGCGCGAGATACTTTGTGACGGTCAGTAACCGGGCGCATAACAGAACCCACGGTAAGACAGTTAAAGTAGTCATCCACGAAGATCAACACCCCAAGCCCACTGGTTGCCAGCAGAGCGGCTTTTTTACTCTTGATCTTTTGGCCTGCCCAGTTGCCATATGCAGCCGAACCACCTGATTTCTGCATCAATACAATAATCATACCAAGCAGAACATCAAAAATAAGAATGTTCAGATTCATGTTATCTTTCATGATATCGAACAATGCATTGAAGGCATCCCACGGCTGGAATCCGGCATAAAATAACACACCAATAATGATACCTGCTAACAGTGAGCTGTAGACTTCTTTCGTAATGAAAGCCAGTACAATTGCAAGAATAGGCGGAATCAACGCCCACCAGCTTCCGATAAATATAGAGCTATCCATAACACTTTATCCTCCTAATGTGTTAAAGTAAAATATAAGGTGATTATAACATGTTTATGATAATTACACAAGAATAGAATCATCCAGTTTTTACTCAATTTATCTTTGCCTGCAACATCTTCATCTAACACCAGACCGGCAATTGCTCTGACAATTTACAAGGCCTCTATAAATCCCGCTATCTTCCGGGCCAGAAATTCACTTCCAAGTTCATTGGGATGTAATCCGTCATCAGTAAAGACCGGAAGTGTAAAGTCGTTAAATCCACCGTTATCATACAGATCCAGACAGGGAATTGCATATTCTCTGCATACTGTTTTTATTGCATTTACATAATCCCAAAGCGTATAACCAAAGGAATTTACATCCCTGCCATACAAAGTACCCGTTTTCTCCTTTAAAGCCATTGTAGAAATCCTGGCAGGCGTAATGAAACCAATCTTCTTCGCAGGATATCCGGTCAACAGATTTTCCGCTGTCAATCTTACCTGTCCGTAAAAAGAAGATGTTCCCACAGCATCTTCTGCACTGCCCAGGTCAAATTCAGCAATGCCATCCCGCGGTCCAAAGTCATTTACTCCCCCAAACACGATAATGTAATCCACTTCTTCAGGCAACAGCTCTACTCTTTCCGCAAACGTCGTTGCACCATTCTGCCTTTGGAATCCGGTTCCCGTAACCCCAAAGTTAAGCGTATTGCAGCCCAATAATTTTGTCACGGGATGGATATAACTGAACAAATGGGGTGTTAATGCCCTGGCTGTGAAACTGTCTCCCAAAAAGGCGATATTTTTCTTCTCCATTTTCCTCTCTCCTTTGGCAAAACGCTACTTTGTATAAACAACCACTTCATAGCATCTGTTCTTTTCATATGGGAGAATCTTTCCTTCGATAGCTTTACCATCTACCAGAATCGACTCTTCCCCTTCATTGGTAAAATAAGTAATATGATATTCAGCCTCTCTGAATTTCTTGCGTATGCTGCAGGTATCCCATTCATTCGGAAGACAGGGATCTACTTCCAGACCTTCCGGATGCGGCCGCAAACCATATACATAATTTACTATCGCTTTTAAGAACCACTGACCGGAAGCGGTGCGCCAGCTTTGTCCGGGAGTACCATACCGATAGCCGGCCTCTTTCGCACAATAAGAATTATACAACATGTATGGCTCTGCCTTGCCGTCAACCACTTTATTGCGGAAGGACAACATACTGTCTAAATCCTTCTGCATCAGATCCCTTCTCTTTAAAAGGCCGTCAACTGCCATCTTCCAGGCAATTGTATGGAGATATACACCGCCATTTTCAAGGGTTCCCGGAGCTTTCAGCGTAATGGAACCGATATGAGGATCATAGCCGGTATATGGAGGATAAAGGACCTGGCATCCCACATCAGTTCTGCGTAAGAGTCTTTCCGCAGCCTCAATTGCGGTTATTTCTTTTCCATCTTCCGCAATCTGCGACAATACTGCCCACAGCTGTGTATTCAGATGAATTTGACCTTCCCTGCTGTCATGGGCTCCGATCTTTTCATCATAATCGGTATATCCATAAATATAATAGCCTTCTTCATCCCAGCCCGAACGGTCTACAATTTCACGGATTTCTTCAGCCCTTTCCCTGCAGACAGCTACATCTTCCGCTTTGTTCATTTTTTCAGCCAGCTCCATAAACTGCATATTAGCCCGATACCATGCCATGGTAAGCCATACGCTGGAACCTTTTCCCAAAAGTCCTGCCGTATTGATACTGTCATTCCAGTCACCGCCCCAGATGCGTATCAAATCATGCAGCCCTCTGAAATGATACAGGTAATCAACAGAACGTCGTAGGTGCTCGTACACGGACGCCTTGCTTCCGTCATTAAACGGCACTTCTTCCTTCAAAAGCGCCAAATCACCGATTTCCATTACCGTTGTATAGGCGGTAAAGGTCAGCCATACCGTACAATCCGCAAAATTATTATCCCGAATCTGTCCATCCAGAAACGTTCTGGGAGCATATCCGTTGGAATACTGATAAGTCATGATCCGTTTCAGCCTTTCCCATGCCAGCTTAGGGTTAAAGCATGCCAGACATTCCGTATCACTTACAATATCACGGTATCCGTTATGACGGACTCTGGCCCAGCGGCTGCCCATATTGGTCAGGTATTTCAGCCAATGATTACACAAATAATTTAATTCCTCATATGGAGTCAGGACTTCCACTCCATCCATGATTTCAGTGTATTTTCTCTGCATGTCCGCAAATTCTGCGTCGAACCGATCTTTATCTAAGAACCGGTCAGACAATCCCCCTAATTTCTCCACAGAGTCTGAAATACCACAGACGTAAAGCAGTCTCTTTTCTTCCCCGGGAGCAAGTACAATATTATTTTGCAGGGAAAAGCAGAACTTTTCATTTACACATTCACTGTCTGCCAGTTCAGTGAGTTTAGCTGCTTTCGGGTATGCCACACTGCCATAGGTTCCGATAAAACCATTCCGGCGGCATTCATAATGAGTGGGCTTTTCATTACAGGACATAAACGCATAAAAGGACCTGTTGTTTTCAGTCCCTGAAAGATCTTTCCACGGAAATACATTATGAAACAGCGGTCCATTCACTTCTTCTGAATATCCTGCGCGGTATGCATTGTAACCCTGTAATTTATAGGGCTCATCCACATCCGTCCCGGTATAAGCATAAATGCGAAGCTTCTTTTCACAATCGGACACATTCTTTACAGTAATCCAGGAAACCTCTGCGCCGGTACACGCATCGGTTTCATTGGGTACGAACATGCCATAATCGCTTACCACATCATTCTTTTTGACATGGATTACAGTGTATCCAAGGCCATGGGTACAGCTGTACTCATCCCTTGCATCCTCAACAGGAAGAGCATTTGCAGACCAGAATTCCTTTTCATCGGCAAGATACATCGCCCTTTGGGTAACAAGCTTTATTCGGTTTCCCAAGTCATCCTGCAGAAGGCCTTCGCCGGTTCCTACCTGTGATGTAAAAGTCACATAATGGTCATTGTGGAAATAATTGTACCAGTTGCGCGGAATATCTGGATCTATAATGTAAAATTCTTTGCCGTTATTTATAAAATAGCCATATTTATTTTTCATATAATCTCCTAATTCAAAGAGGATACTTGTTAATCCGGTTACACCACGAATTCCATTCCATCATAGGAAACGATAAAGAAGTACCACTCTATTCTTTCACCGCTCCGATCATTACACCCTTGGTAAAATACTTTTGAATAAACGGATAGATCAGCAAAATCGGAACGGTAGCAACCATAATTGTGGCATATTTGATACTGATTTCAATACCGATAGCATCCGCTCCTGTTGCTTCCATACCTGTGGTATCGTTGGAGATCAGGATTTCACGTAAAACGGACTGCAGCGGAAGCTTTGCTTTATCTCTCATAATGGTTGAGCCCCAGAACCAGCTGTTCCATGTGGAAACACCATAATAGAGCGCAATGACTGCCAACGTTGCCTTGGACAACGGTATGATGATCTTCAACAGAATCGTAATATGACCTGCCCCGTCGATCCTGGCCGCTTCCGTCAGGCTGGCCGGTATGGCTTCAAAGGACGTTCTTAAAATGATCATATTGTATGTACTGATCATAAAAGGAATGATCAGTCCCCAGAGATTGTCTGTTAAGTGAAAATCCTTTAATGTAAGATAAAAAGGAATGATACCGCCATCCACATACATGGTAAACAACACCATGAGCATCAGCGGCTTCTTGAACATGACTTTGGGCCTGGAGAAAAAATATGCCGCCAGGATCGTAAGGATCATGTTCAGCATCAGACTGACGATGATGACAAATATGGTGTTTTTATAACCGGTGAGGATCAGCGGATTTTTAAATACTTTCTCATATGCTATGGTGGTAAAATCCATAGGCCATAAGATTACGCCGGTTTCTGTTGCCAATCTCGTACCGCTGCTTACGGAGCCCATGGCCACATGCCAGATGGGATAAATGCAGATCAGCGCCACCAGTGATAAAAAGCAATAATTAAATACCTGGAATATCTTTTCTCCGCGGGATACTTTAATCTTCATTCTTTTCACCATTCCTTTCTACCACAGACTGTTTTCTGTTGTCTTACGGCTGATATAGTTAGCGGCTACAACCAGCGTACAATTTACAAGGGAATTAAACAACCCGATTGCTGTAGAATATCCCCATTCCTGATTCATGAGACCGCTTCTGTACACATAGGATGAGATAATATCCGCGGTTTCATAGATGGACGGATTATAAAGCAATATGGTCTTCTCATATCCCATGCTCATTAAATTACCGATTTTCATGATAAGGAGAATGACAATCTGCGGAGTAATACCGGGCAATGTGACATGAATCATCTGCTTCCATTTTCCTGCACCATCGATCTTCGCTGCTTCATATAATTGGGTATCGATACCTGATAAAGCTGCCAGATAGATAATGCTGCCCCAGCCCACCTCCTTCCAGATACCGCTGAGCACATAAATGGTTCTATAATAATCCGGGTTCTGTAAAAGTGGAGTCCTTGTTCCGCCAAAGAATTCAATCACTGAATTGAACAACCCGTTAATCAGGGAAAAATCAGTGACCATACCGCAAATTACCACCAAGGACAAAAAGTGCGGCAGATATGTAACTGTCTGCGTAAATTTCTTGAATTTTGCATTCTTTACTTCGTTTAACAGCAGTGCCAGAATAATAGGCGCCGGAAAACCAAATAAAAGATTATAAAAGCTAAGCAGGAACGTATTTTTGAGCAACCGCCAAAAATAAGGGCTGCTGAAGAATCTGCTGAAATGTTTCAGACCCACCCATTCACTATTTGCCATACCCTTCGTCGGCGTATAATCCATAAACGCGATCAATGCTCCGTACATGGGTTTATATTTAAATGCAATGTAAAAAAGAAGCACCGGCAGGACCAGTAAATAGAGCGACCAGTTTCTGCGCAGATCGGTCTTCAATCTTTTCGAAAAGCTTTCTTGATATCCCTTTTTTCTATGCATATTCCTTCCTCTTTCTATCATCTTACATGAGAAAACCTCCACCGACGGCTGCAGCCGCTGGTGGAGGCTACCATAACAAGAACTATTATCTTACCAGATAACGGTCATATGCAGCCTGCTGAATCTCTGTAGCTCTGGTAATTCCAAACTGCTGTATTGTCTGTACATAGGTATCCCAATTATCAAGACTTTCTGTTCCCATTACGAACTTAAGTGTCCACTCATCAACGTATGTCGTAATCTCATTCATAATCGTCGCATACTCGCTTGACTCTTCTGTTGTCAGGGTAAGCGCCGGCAATACGTGGTCTACTGCCCCTTCAACCTGCCATGTTTCTCTTGCATTCTGAGTATTCTCATATAATAAGGTCTGCTTATATCTGTCGGCCAGCTGGATACCGGGGCCATTGTAGCTTGCTCGCTGATATTTTCCCAAAGCCGCAGACTGCTCCAGTCCATCCGGATTATTGAAGATTTCATCCGTATAAACAGGATTTCCGTCTACCATTTCATAGGATACGCCTTCAATACCATAGTTGAATAACATCAGACCATCCCCCGCATAACAATAATCCAGAAGTCGTGCAGCTGCCTCAATATCTTCACACTGTGTTGTAATCGCCGCGCCAATTGCTCCGATACCACGTGTCGTGTTGGCATATTCCGGAGCCACTCCTTCCGTCACTTCCGGTACCGGCGTCGCTACAAGTGAAAACTCGGGGGCTTCTGCAATACCCGCTGTGATCTGAACCTGCATTGCACTTGCCAGGTAACCGGCAGATGCACCTGATAAACCGGTTGCAATCTTTGCAGTAACCTGTGTATTCTTAATCGTCGCAAGTTCAGGATCAAGAAGACCTTCTTCATACCATTTGTTCAAGGTGGTCAAGAATTCTTTATAACCATCTGATATAGGAGCATATACAACGGTATCCTCTTCCACGACAAAGCTCTTGCCGCCTACACCATATGCATATGCCCATGGGCTGTTGGTGATCAAAGCTGACCATGCAATACTGAGCGGTGCTTCTGTGCCTTTTTCATTCTTAAACACAGTCAGAACGTGATACCAGTCATCCATGGAAGCAGGAATCTCAAGATTCAATTCCTTCAGCCAGTCTTCTCTGATATATCCGCCAAAGGACTCTCTTGTTCCGTTAATGGTCGGGAACATGTAATACTGACCGTCATCTGTCTTAATTTCTTTGTCAATATCCGGATGTTCTTCCAGGTAAGCCTTTAAGTTGGGGCAATATTCCTCAATGATATCATTTAACGGAATAACAACACCATCTTCAATTGCTTTTGCGGGGCCTCCGGTATAATCGGTGAGCCACTTCCACTCAATGATATCAGGAAGATTTCCGTCTGCCAGCATTAAATTGAACTGTTCTTTTGCCTGACCGGATGCCGGATGCTGATATTCAATTTCAATTCCTGTCTGTTCCTGCAACGCTTTGCCGAATTCTGTTTCATCCATGCTTAAGAAATTGGCAGAAGCAGCACTGTTCAGTTCCATCCAATAAACAACGGTATGACCACTTTCCATGGGATAACTGAATTCTTCAACCCCCTCGGAAGCTGCCTCACTTGTGCTCTCCACGGAAGCAGAACTTTCATTTGCGGAAGTCTGCGCTGTCTGTGTCTCTTCTTCCTTACTGCCACAGCCGGTTAATGCGGATGTGACCATCATCGTTGCAGTAAAAAGAGAGAGTAACTTTGTCATTCTTTTCTTCACTTTTGGGTTCCTCCTATAAAATTGTGACCAGTCGTACGCTGTGTGTGATTAGATTGTACCGACAAATGGCTGAAATGGAAATGCAAAAAACAGAAAATGGATTGTAAAAACTCGCACTTTTACAATCCATTCCATATTTTTTATATCAGGTTAAATATGTCCATCCGCTCCAGCGCTCACATCTTCCATCTCCCGTTCGGGAATAAGCTTATCCGCAAAATGAATCATGACATTCTGCTCTTCCAATATTTTCTGCAATCTGCCAATATCCACCCTGCAGATATCTGCGTTGTCATCAATTGCCATGCTGCACGCAACGCCTGCTGCCTGACCTGTAAGAATGGCCGGCGGAATCACCCTGAGCACATCCCATGCATATCCCTCACCGGCTGCACATCTGCCTGCAGTGATCAGATTGGGGAAGCCGGTTTTCACCAGGGTTCTGTAAGGCACTTCATAAAGATAATCACGTCTGTCAAAATCACAGATAGCTGCTATGGAATCCTCAAAATGACAGTACGCATCTTCCACCCTGAGGGTATAGTCCCCATCGATATGCCTTGTGGTCCGAAACTGCGGCATATTGGGAAGGGTCACAATGGTCCGCTTCCACCTGTCATCCTTTTTGATATCTTCCAGGCATTCTATATGATTTTCGATCACATATTCCGTCACATCCTTAACCGTCGTACCACCTCTGGTAGGCTTTCCCTCCGGCTGTTTGCCACCGTAAAGGGTTGCCTTCCCTCCGGCATAAATGTTGCCGTACAGCTTGGACATATCTTCTGCTTCGGCAGCTTTTTTACAGGTTTCCAGTGTGACACTCTTTGGAAGATAAGTATGGTAATTCTGTCCCTGAATGGTCGGAACTCCTGCCCGATAAAGCACATCCGCATCACCGGTGGTGTCAATTACCATCTTTGCTCCGTAAAACTCACATCCCGTTTTGTTTTCCACCACAAGGCCCTTGCAGATATTTCCTTCCATCACCGGAGCTGTTATGATGGTATCAAAAAGAAGATCAACGCCCTCGCTTTTTACAAATTCTGTCAGCGCCAACGTGAATATAGGGGCTGAAAATCTTGTAACATACCGTGCTTTCTCACCCTCATCCGGCTCACCGTTCTTCCAGGCTTCCGGAATGGTATCATAGCTGTACTTTACAGATAAACGAAGCAGCTCCTCCGCCATTCCCTTGATGATCTGTACCCCTCTTCCGTTGCACATTGGTACAAATAAATTGATCAATCCGTTGGTAGCCAACCCTCCCAAACCAATTGTCTTTTCAATCAAAAGTGTGCGCTTGCCCATACGCTGTGCGGAAACAGCAGCTGCGACACCCGCCACACCGCCTCCTGCAACAATCACATCATACTCTCCTGCCATGGTTGCTTCTCTGTTAATCTTCATATCCCTCTCCCTTCTGTCGTCATATCGACATCTTGTTATTTTAATTACAACAGGTAAATCCATAATTATTTATTCAAGTCACGGTACTGCCCCGGCGTGATTCCCGTGCATTTCTTAAATATCCTGATCAGGTTCGAACTCTCCCTAAACCCACACCTTTCTGCGGTTTCCAGCACACTGTATCCCTGCTTCAGCAATTCCATTGCCTTTCCCACTCTGATATCATTAATTGTCTTAAGCAAACTTTCTCCGGTCTGTTTCTTGAAAATCTTTGCCAGGTAGGAGGGCGTCATTTCAAAATGCAGCCCGATCTGAGAGATATTTAAGTCAAAATCATCGAAATTTGCCACTATATATTCATAGATTTCGGTGCTTATCTCCCGTTTATGAATATCATCACTTTCCGTCAGCTCCTCCCTGCAGATATAGTCAACAATTTCTGCAAAGCTCCGCTTGATTTTTGTCAAAGAAAGAGGCATGGTAACCTTCATGATACTCAGGATGTATTCTACTGATTTTCCAAGCTCCTCCGCCGTTCTCATAATGGTACCGAGGATATCATACAGCAGACAATACAGCAGTTCAGGTGTTCCCTGCTGCTCCCGGAAATTCGTATCCAGTACATTATTAATACTAAGGAGCGCTACTTCTGCATCAGATTTTCTCAAAGCATTGATAATTCTTTCTTCCACTTCAAAGGAATAGTTATATTTTTTGACTGATACATCCGAAACATCCTCATAACGGATGTAGTCAGTGTCCAACAATGGCTGAAATTCTTTTGCTTTGCAGGCTTCCACATAAGACAGATGGATTCCCTCCATTCCTTCATGTGCATTTGAGGCAAAAACAGACACGGAAAATTTGAAATTGCTGACTATGAACTTCTGCAATTCCTCCACGACTTCCTGGATTTTATGGCAGTAATCCGCATCATCCTGCCTGACATTGATAATCATCGCCATATCTTCACTGACATCAATGATCTCCAGTTCATAAAACTCCCCAAGACCTTCTCCCAGAATATTATTTACAATAAACCGCTTCAGGCTGATGGTCTCTATGAACTGCTCCTCGTTCTCTTTTGCTTCCTCGGATACATGAAGCAGCAGCACAATATTTTTGCCGGAATCAAACTTCTCCTCAATCTGCTTTTTTATAAAAATATCTTTGGGCGGTTCATTTGCCATGGTCAAAGTTTTAAATAGATTGAACTGTTTGATGTTATCCCTGCTCTGCTCCAGCGTTTTCTCAATGTCGCTGCGTTCGTCCAGGACCTTGCTCATCATTTCTTTCAGATATTCATATTCATTGGTATTTTCTTTTCTGTCTTTGCTGCCAAAATATTCAAGCAAACTCCTCAAAGGACTGTAATTTCTCTCCGCAAAATATTTTGAAATTGCATATCCGCCAAAGATACATGCCAGAATTGCTATGGAAAACAGCCTGGTCATTTTGCCTGCGAATCCAACGATAACATCTTTGGGCATCAACAGGATATATTTTAGATCGGTCACATTGCTGGCCACGACGTTTGCAATATACGTTTCGCCCTGCCATTCAACGGTCGCTTCCTTTCCTTCCGTCCATTCATCGCTGTCTAACTGCAAATCCATGTCGTCAGTCCCACAGATGATCTGATCATGGCTGTTGATCGCCAGCCACTCTATTCCCTCTTCCCACGAACTGGATTCCACGCAATCGCTCAGACAGTCAATATCAAGCCACATCCCCGCAACCGCAATGACATTATCTGAAAAATATTGGCCGATTGACGTTGTAAACAAAAGCATCGGCTTCCTATTATCCGCATTCGCTTCTATGCTGATCAAATCACAAAAGCGGGACTGGGACAGATATTCTGTCCAATACTCTATCTCTTCTGACTGACCGGGTACCATTTCCTTCATATATTCTTCAAAATAATACACACCACTTGCGCTGATAACCTTATCCGTATTCAGCAAATAGATAAAGTTATCCTTGCAGTAATCATTGTTGCGATTGACAGATACATTTAAATCCTTCATCTCATCATGCAAAAGATACGTCTGATAATAATCTTCTGCAGAAGAATACTGCCTTCTTGTGGCAAGCTGGTTAGCATTCTGATTATATGACATCTGCAGCAATACATTTTGATAATACTGAAATTCCCGGTCACAGGTTTTCTGAACTGTCTCAATCAGATTCCTGTTGGACAGTTCTGTCTGGGATTTGATATTCTGATAGCAGTAAAAGTAAAACACGACGCAAATTACAATCGGTATCAGAAAAATGCTTATGTATGAAATTAATAATGAATGATAAACATTATGTTTCTTCTTCAACATCATATATCCTTTCCCTCTGAAAACCTATGATCAGGAAATCAGTTCTGCTTATTAACTATATCATAAACATTTTCAGGAATTCAACACCGGGAGGGGTGGAAAGGATTATAAAATTAGAAACTCTGCGGAGCAAAATTGTAAAATTGTGAAATTACCCAGCCATTATAATTTATGGAAGATCGGAGTTCTGTTTTCAAAGGTGCACACATGCCCAAAAATATCTTTAACAATTTCCAATGCCTCTTTATGATACTGCCCCACTCTGTCGGCTGCATGTGCATCTGACCCGATGGTAACAATCTCCCCGCCCAGTTCATGGAAACGTCTCAGGAAATCAGCAGAGGGCAGAAAATCTCCCACACGGTCTACCCCACTTGAATTGATCTCCATGCCTTTTCCTTTGCTTACCAGAATACGCAATATCTCATCTGTAATTTCCCGAAAATCCCGGTACCGGACAGGTTCATGTGTAGGATTGTGGACCGATTTGCAGACATAGGTCAAATGCCCCAACACATCGTAATCATCATGAACTTTTACACACTCAAGTGTCTGTTCCAGATAACGGTGGAAAGCCTGTTGTACCGTTTTGCCCTCCCAGTACTTCTTATCATAAGGGTCATAGCCATCAACAAAATGAATGGAGCCGATTACAAAGTCAAAGGGACGCTGCGCTAAAAAGTGCGTCAGTTCCTTTTGATTCCAGGTGGTCAGGCCAAATTCAAAACCTTTTCTGATGATAAGTCCCGGCACATCCAGATGATCATAAGCCCTGCTGTACTCTTCCATATTAATTAAATTTGATTCCTTAGTCGGGTCACTGTTATAATCCTCGTGATCTGTAAAACAGATTTCTTTAAGCCCTACTTTGAGTGCAGCCTCCGCCATTTCCTGAGAGGTTCCGACTCCATCAAAGGATACTTTAGTATGTAAATGAAAATCAAACATTGGTAATGTCCTCCTTTGCTGTCAACCGCGTATAATATCTACATTGTGCTTCTTATAAGTATTAAAAATCTCATCGTTAAGTTGTGAGTCGGTTACCAGAGTAATGTCCGGTGTCATGTCGCATATTTTGTACCTGGCAGAAACCTCATATTTCTGGCTGTCAGCCAGCACGATTACATTGTCCGTATTCGCTGCATAATTTTTCTGGATAGGAATAAATTCTTCGCCATAATCGGTGACACCATATCGTAGGGATACGGCAGCCGGACAAATGAACGCTTTCCTCGTATGCATCTGGCTCGCCACCTCCGCGGCAAAATGTCCTGCAAAGGCATTCTCCTCCCGGACAAATTTCCCACCGCAGAGAATGATGGAGAAACGGCTATTCTCCGAAAGAATATGGAACACCTCCAGATTATGTGTCACCACCGTCAGATTGGAAAAACGGGCAGCAATAACTTTAGCAAACTCCACCGCCGTGCTTCCCTCATCAATGGCAATAATATCATCTTCCTGAATCAGTCTCGCAGCGTAACGGCTAAGCTCGCTCTTTCGGTCAATACGCTCTGCTTTACGAGCGGCCAGTGGCTGCAGGCTGCAATATGCCTCCACACTCACCGCTCCGCCATAAATTCTTCTCAAAGCATTCTGCCTCTCCAGATGCACCAGGTCTTTTCTTATGGTTTCATGGGAAGTATCGAACAGAGTCACTAACTCTGTGATCGTCACCTTTCCGTTTTCTGAAAGCAGTTTTAAAATACTCTGTTGTCTCTCAATCGCAAACAATTCAAACCAACTCCAACCAAATCCAATTTCCCATATTATAACACCGGCAAACTACCCTGTCAATAACAGGCCGACATCATATCACAAAGTTACTAAAACCGTCTGGCATACCCACACTTTCTGCAAAGTTCCTCCACCGCTTTCCGGTTGCGGAATCCTTCTGCAATTCGGGCTGCCCTTTCCGAAGCCAGAATCTCATTAAGAGGCTCCTCAAAAATATTTCCCAGAGTAATTGTCCCTTCCCGGTCCAAACAGCAGGGAATCACACGCCCATCACACAGGATTCCAAAGTGATCTTTCAGCCCATAACAGAAGACTCCTCCGTCGCCTTCCTCTGCTTCCATATCCGGCCAGGCAAATCGTTCGCCATACTCCAGATGCAGCTTGTCCCGGATTCTAAAACCTCTGCTGCCGGCTTTCCATTCATTGTAAGGTGGATGCAGGCTATCCATATCTGCTTCTTCTCCGACACATGTTGGATCACAAGTTTTGAAATATTCCCGCAATAGTCCAAGCGTATCAATGTTTCTGCCCTTGTCAAAGCCTTGGTTCCACAGTCGCAGCACTGTCAGAATATCATTCTGAGATGATTCATCTGCAAATACCATGCATTGATTGATGTAATTCAAGTATGCT
This sequence comes from Lachnospiraceae bacterium, assembly GCA_017465845.1. Lineage (GTDB taxonomy): Bacteria > Bacillota > Clostridia > Lachnospirales > Lachnospiraceae > Acetatifactor. The sequence goes on from JAFTVH010000149.1 coordinate 21,583, forward strand.
TCTAAAGTTCCCTCCTCAAAACTGTGGATGGAAATATTTATTTTATAAGGCTTTGCCTCCAACAACGCTTCTTTACGCTGTGACAGCAATGTGCCATTTGTGGTAATTGCCACTTTAAAGCCCTTGCTCCGGGCATATTTTATAAAATTCGGAAGCATCGGGTGGGTCAGCGGTTCCCCCATTACGTGCAGGTATATATATTTTGTGATGCCTTGCAGCTTCTCTATAATCTGTGCAAACTCCTCCATTGTCATTCTGCGCGGTTTGCGAACGGTTCCCGGGCAGAATGAGCATCTGCGATTGCATATGTTAGTTATTTCAACGTAAGCTCTGTTGTATGGCATATCTTTATTTCTCCCTGTAAAAATCCTTGCTCATGAACACAAGCTGCCTCGCAGCTTGTTATCTACCAAATCATAATAGCGTAAAAAATATCATTAGTAAAGCGGACAACAGAAAAAGAGGTGTCAGCTGCAGCCTCCACCTCACGGATGTTTCTGTTTTACTTGTTTTCTTTTTATACGCCAACTTCTATCAATACCGCTCTGCAAGGTGCTCCGTCTGCACCGCCAAGATGAATCGGTGCCGCATTCAGGAAATAGACACCCTCATCGATTTCCCCTAACCGAATCCCCTCCAAAAGCACGATCTCTGCCCCCAGCATAGTAAGATGGACTTGCATCGGCGCATCCTCCGGTCCTACCGTCTGGGACTCATTTCCGAAAAGCAGGATGCCTGCTTCCGCAAATACTTCAGCCGCTTGTAGCGTGACCACGGCATTTCCCTTCACCAGTATTCTGCTCACAGACCTTGTGTCTGCCTCTCTGGCCTTTTCCAGAATCGCAATGGCATCATCTGCTGAAAGTTCGCCTTCATACTCCGCCACATATGCCATGCCGATAAATTTTTCCAGCGGCACTTCACTGAGAGTACTGCCCTCCTGACAGAAATGATAGGGAGCATCTACGTGGGTACCATTATGGGCACACATACTGAAAGCTGTCAAATTGCATTTATCTCCCTCGGCAATCTTTAATAACGTCTCTTTTTTCGGTGCCGGGTCTCCCGGAAATACTTTACAAGAAAAAACTTCCTGTGAAATATCGTATATTTTCATTGCTTTTCTCTCCATCTAATTATCGTATCAAAAGAAATCACATTTCACCTTGCCTGTTTTATACGATTATTATAAGACTAAAATATCCATTTTAGTATAGCACTCTCGCACAAAAAACGTCTCACCTTTTTCGACAAAAAGCATAGAATATAGTAAAAGACTCCCGCAGGTACTGCTTCATGTATGTACTATTTACCGCCCTTTTACTGTTATCGCTTTTCCTCTTTTGCCTGAATCATCACCGCAAAAAGAAACATATACACAAAGTCTGCTCCATGTGCATGGATGAAAAATGCAGGCTTCTGGATGAACTGATTGAACCCTTTGGATATTACTATATCCTCTCACAGGATATCTTCTCCTCCGGAATCGACTGCTGGCAGAGAGAACTGGGCTACTGCAGCCTCTATGACAAAGCCGCCTCTTACTTCGGGATGGTATTTGACAGCCTCCCTGTGTATTTCAATTACCAGGGCAGGACATGGCTGCTGGAATTCTGGAAAGGACAGTACGGTATCAATACCGGCTGCGAAATAGGCCTTTATTATGCAGACCGCATTCTGACCGAAAATGAGCGACAGAGTACCCTGTTTAGGGCTGTGAAAGACGAGGAAATGCTCAAAATGTCTGCCGTACTTTTTCGAGGTGACAGCCGTATTGCATATCTTACCCGGAGACACTGGTGGCTTACCATCTTTCGAGTTGGCTGCTTCTCTCGCCCCTGCGACCTTTCCATGTGTGCTTACGTCACTTTCTCTTCTTCGGAAATGACCTGTGCATTCGTAGAAGGGCTTCGTGCCGCCGGATATGATACCAACGATATTTGCTGTCAATGTAATACCATAACCTTCTCCTTTGCTTCATCTTCCCAAACCCATGGTATCCTCGGCAGGCTGCGCATTTGGCTGGCTTTAGGAATGAACCGCTTTTGGTGTAAAGCATATTTATTTGTCACAAGACCTTTCAGTCTTTCCATAGACCGAATTCTGTATTTATACTTTTACCTTCCGTTTGCTTTCCGCAGAACACTGCGCCTCCACAAATTCAGCAGACGTGTGAATAAAAAAGCTTTTCGGATTTCCAAACATTCCCGGATTTCCAAAAAAGGAGGTCGAACATGAGCTATCATTCCAGACTTAAAAAGGCATTCGAGGGAGCCCTGAGACTCCCTCTGAATCACTGTTCAAAATATGTACTTTTCAGCGACTGCCACCGGGGCATCGGCAGCTCC
>JAFTVH010000150.1 GCA_017465845.1 Lachnospiraceae bacterium
AGGGTTAGGATAAGGGCAGGTAGGGAAGTTGCCGTCAGGATACTGCTGTTCAGGAACAACGGTAACATCGTCAATACCGATATCTTTCAGGATACGCATTACAGGTACCAGTCCGGATCCGTTCAAGGGAGAGTAAACCAGCTTCAGTCCTGCAGTCTTGCACAGGCCGGGACGTACACTGCGGGATTCGATGGCAGCGTAAAGCGCTTCCTTACAATCATCGCTTACATACTCGATAAGACCGGCAGCCATGCCTTCCTCGAAGGACATCATATTTGCACCGGTGAGGATATCAGTCTTCTGGATCTCAGCATAAACGATATCGGCAGCTTCATCGGTCATCTGGCAGCCGTCGGGACCGTATGCTTTATAACCATTGTATTTTGCAGGGTTGTGAGAAGCGGTCACCATGATACCTGCATTCGCATTATAATAACGGGTAGCAAAGCTCAGCGCCGGAACAGGCATCAGTGCATCATAGATGCGGACCTTGATACCGTTTGCAGCCAGAACGCAGGCAGCAGTCTTAGCAAATACATCACTGTTGATACGGCTGTCATAGCTGATAGCAACCAGCTGACTTCCGCCCTGGGTCTTCACCCAGTTAGCCAGACCCTGTGTAGCCTGACGTACTACATAAATATTCATACGGTTGCTTCCTGCACCCAGTACACCGCGCAGACCTGCGGTACCGAATTTCAGGGATACGGCAAACCGGTCCTTTATCTCTTCGTCATTACCCTCAATGGACGCAAGCTCTGCTTTCAGCGCAGCATCATCCAAATCAGCTTCCAACCAACGTTTGTAATCATCCAGATACATAGTTTTTCTCCTTTATACATAAGTTTTTTAAAAGTACCTATATTGTAACAGTTCAGCCGCGCCATTCGCATGCATACGCACTTGCCTGAACTGTTACCCTATATATAATATAAGCCAAAATATGGTTAATAGCAAGTAAAATTGCATGGACTATTGAAACAAAAGTCGTTTCATGAGAGACTATATCTATGAACACCGAAAAGGGAGTACCGGTACCCTGAAAAAAGAGAGGTGACAAAATGGATCAGTATCAGGATTGGGTGGAAGCGGCCAGAGCGGGAGATGCCCATGCATTTGCCAGGCTTTATGAAGCTGTGTATAAAGATATGTATCGGTTCGCGCTGTACACTCTGCGGAATGAAACAGATGCAGAGGACGCAGTCAGCGAAGCGGTAACGGATGCCTATGCCTCCATACATAAGCTGCGCAGCGCAGATGCCTTCAAGGCATGGATATTCCGTATTTTGTCCAATAAGTGTAAAGACAGGCTGAAAGAATATACCAGAAAGCATGTGAATCTTGAGGATGTGGAGGCGGAGGTCTATCATGAGGAGGAGTTGACGGAGAGCCTTCATATCCGAAAAATATTCGGCGAGCTGGCGGATGAGGAACGCCTGATCGTCAGCATGCATGTGTTCGGCGGCTATACCAGCAGGGAGATCGCAAAGATTCTCCATATGAATCACAATACGGTCCGTACCAAGGAAAGCAGGGCACTGAGAAAGATGGCAGAGAAATTGAAAGGCCGGGAGGTGGCATATGAAAGATTTTGATATCAGGGAAAGCATCCGGGGATCCGCAGAGAACGTGGAGATTCCGGGAAATCTGGAGCCTGACAGGATAGAGGAGAGATTAATACAGGCGGATGTTCGTTATAGTAAGGACAGGGAAAAGAATTTTCGAAGACGCAGGAACTTTTATATTGGCTATGCAGCAAGTGCGGCAGTGCTTTTGGCAGTGTGCTGTTTTGCACTGTTTGGAGGGATGAATCAGGGATTCGTGTCGTCCAACTCCACGAAAGAGGATAAGGCGGCTATACAGGAAGAGAAGGAAGTGCAGGCGGAGGGCGAACAGGCAAAGGCTTCACCGGAAAAGCAGGAACAGGCTTTAATGGCTCAGACGGAAGCAGACAGACCACTGTCAGAAGCCAGTATGGCTGCGGGGGAGACGCTTCCCAAAGAAGATGCCGGAGAACTATATAAGGTAGCCGGTGATTACGGTCAGGTTTACGATGCGATAGCCCGGGCAGAATATTATTTTGTGGTAAATGATGCTATGGAAACTGTGGAAATACGGGAATTCTCAAAGCAGATGGAGAGTGTGGATGCGCTTGTAGACATGGCAGTTTCTACAGAGGCAGCAGCCGAAGAAAGCGTTAACTACTCCACGACCAATCTGCAGACGGAAGGCGTGGATGAGAGTGATATTGTAAAGACGGACGGTTCCTGCCTGTACGTGGTTAGCAATAACCAAATTTTTATTCTGGATATCACAAAAGGAAAGCCTGAAGAACTGACCTCTTTTAGTCTTCCAACCACCAATGCTTCCACAGACATTGTGGAAATATATGTGGATGATAACAGACTGATTATCATTGCAGAGGAAAAAGAAACACGGCTGAGGGAAGTGGATTACACCACAGAGGGTGAGTCTGCTAATTCCTCCGGTGATGAGCAGAAGATACCCGAGAGCAACAATGTGAAGGCAGTAGAAAAATATCGCACAGTGACAAGTTCCCGGACGACCATGTACACGTATTCTATCGAAAACCCCGGCGAGCCTTCTCTTCTGGGGACTGTCAGCCTTGACGGATATTATTATACTTCCCGCAAAATAGGTGACATGGTCTATCTGTTTACAGATGATATGATAAGCGAGGAATGCAACAGCAGTACCAGAGATGATGAAGGATGGATCCCTTTTGCAGGAGGCGAGCGCATTGCGGCGGACTGCATCTACATTCCCGAATCAGGCAGCAGCAGTCTGATGATTGCATCAGTGAATGTGGAACAGCCTGAGGAAGTTGTGGATAACGTCATGATTGTCAATAATAGTGTGGATATCTATGTGAGTACAGAGGCCGTGTACCTTTACCATACGCAGTGGAATGGCTCTGTGACTACAGAAATTGCCAAATTCAGCCTGCAGGACGGCGTGATCAATGCAGTGGGTGCTGCTTCTGTGAAAGGCAGAGTACAGGATACTTTTGCCGTAAATGAAAGCAGGGGAATGCTTCGCATCCTTAGCTGCAGTGACCGCACCGATGAGGGAAGCAGCCTGTATATTCTGGATGAAAAGCTGGCTTTAACCGGAAAACTGGAAGGCATTGCACCGGGGGAGACGGTGTATGCGGCCAGATATCTGGCTGATATGGCTTATTTTGTAACTTACCGCAACATGGACCCGCTTTTTGCAGCAGATCTGTCAGACCCGGCTAATCCTGTTATTCTGGGGGAACTGAAGATTACCGGTTATTCTGATTATCTGCATATGTGGACAGATGGGAAGATGTTCGGAATCGGTTATGAGACCGACCCGGATACCGGCTCACGAGAAGGAATCAAGCTGTCTATGTTCGACATCTCCGATCCGGTGAATCTGAGCGTCAGTGACAGTGTCTGCATTACAAATGCGGATTACAGCCCGGCTTTGAATCAGTATAAGACGGTTCTGGGGGATGAGGATGCCAACCTGATTGGGTTTGTGGTGACGGAATATGACAGGGCGGAGAAGAATACGTATCTGCTGTATCAGTGGAAGGATGGGAAACTTGAGAATCTTCTGACAACGGAAATTGGGGAGAATGCAGAGGCTGTGAGAGGGCTTTATGCGGGGGATTACTTCTATATTGTTACACACCAGAGTGTTATAGCTTTTTCCAGGACGGACGGGTATGAGAACGTGGGGGCGTATGTTTTGTATAAATAGTACTTTCGGCAGCTATTCCGCTGCTTGAAGGGGCAGCCATTTTGTGTTATGATTAATCATGATAAAGTAGATTTACCTGGCTATATTTGAATTGTGGGGAGGTATGCGAAAAATATGGGAAATTATTTAAATAGCATGTCTGCATATACGTTATATTCCAAAGCGGTAGGCAGCCCGTATTTTGCCGATAAGACAGATATATTGGATCAGATTATCCCCAGAATCGAGACGACGGAAAATTATATCTGCATTACACGTCCCAGAAGATTTGGAAAGACCATCATGGCAAATATGATTACATCGTTTTTGTCTAAAGGCTGTGATGCGAGAAGCCTTTTTGAAAATCTGAAGATTGCTTCATCCGACTGTTATGAGCGTAATATAAATAAACACAATGTCATATTTATCTCTTTTAATGAAATTCCCAGGCATTGTAAAAGCTATGAGCAGTACATTGACCGGATAGAGGGAAAACTGATAAAGGATTTGAAGGAAAGCTATCCTGATGTAGAGATTGATGAGACGGATGCGGTATGGGATGTTTTCAAAAGTATTTATAATGCGGATAATACTGCAAGATTCATTTTTGTACTTGATGAATGGGACTATATTTTTCACAGAGATTTTGTTACAGATGATGACAGGGCTGCATATATTGATTTCCTCAGCAATCTGCTAAAGGGAATGCCCTATGTCTCTCTGGCATATATGACGGGTATATTGCCGATTGCCAAATACTCCAGTGGTTCAGAGCTGAATATGTTTCTTGAGTATACGATGGCATCGGAAGAATTGTATAGTGACTATTTTGGATTCACAGAGTCGGAGGTTGACAAGTTGTATCAGAAATATCTGACATATCAAAGCAATCCCAAGGTGACAAGAGAAGAACTCCGTGAATGGTATGACGGCTACCATACCCAGTCAGGGGAGCGTGTCTATAATCCCCGTTCTGTGGTGGCATCCCTGACCAATAATAATCTTGGAAACTACTGGACCAGTGCAGGACCATACGATGAGATTTATTATTACATTGAGCATAACACAGATGCAGTACGCGATGACCTTGCACGAATGGTATCCGGGATTGCAGTCCCTGCAAAGATAAAAGAGTATGCGGCTACCTCCATGAATCTGACTACGAAAGATGAAATTTTTTCGGCGATGGTAGTTTATGGATTCCTGAGTTACGAAAAAGGTTGTGTGTCGATTCCGAACAGAGAATTGATGGATAAATTCAGTGCAATGTTGCAAAAAGAAGCTTCTTTAGGCTATGTCTATCAGCTTGCAAAAGAATCTGAAAAGATGCTAAAAGCTACGTTGTCAGGTGACACGGCTACGATGGTGCAGATTCTGGAATTTGCGCACAATACAGAGATTCCGTTATTGAACTACAGTAGTGAAACAGATTTGACGGCTGTTGTAAATCTGGTTTATCTTTCTGCAAGAGATTCCTACAGGATAGAGCGGGAGGATAAAGCAGGTGTAGGTTATGTTGACTTTATTTTTTATCCGGAATTAGATACGAAAGCAGATTGTATTATTCTTGAATTAAAAGTAAATCATACTGCCGAGGAAGCTGTTCAGCAGATTAAGGATAAGCAGTATGCTCTAAAATTTGCGCCAAAGCTTGGTGAGAAGCGTAAATACACAGGCAGGATTCTGGCGGTTGGAATTGCCTATGATAAAGAGACCAAGAAGCATAGCTGCAGAATAGAAGTTTTATCGTGAAAAAGGTTGTTTCTGCAGGGAAGATAAACCACTTGCATTAGAAAAAAGAATGTGCTATAATCATCAACGCTTTAACACAAGCACATAAAACTCAATAAATGCTTATATAAATTCATAATTGGATGAATGTTTCTACAAACTACCGTAATAGTTTTGCTATAAGTCTCATTCCGGATGAGGCAGCAAAGCCAGTACGGTATTTTTTTGTGCAAATTAATAGATTGGAGGAGAATATGAATACAAATCAGGAAAATCAAATATTAGGCCAGGCCAAAATTTCAAAATTGCTGTTGAAATTTTCCATCCCATGTGTGATGGGATTGTTGATCAGTGCCCTTTATAACATTGTCGATCAGATTTTTATCGGAAACAGTGAACTTGGCTATCTGGGCAATGCAGCTACCGGTGTTTCTTTCCCGGTAATCTGTATCGCCAATGCCTTCGCGTGGTGTATCGGTGATGGTGCGGCATCCTATTTGAGCATCTGTGCCGGCCGGAAGGACTCTGACAGTGCCCACAAATGCGTGGGTACCGGCATTACTGTGACACTTGCCATCAGTATCGTCCTGATGGTGATCTGTGAAATTTTTGCAATGCCTCTTATGAGTCTGTTCGGTGCATCGGAGCAGACACTGGAGATGGCTGTGGAATATTTCCGTATCGTGGCAGCATTCTTCCCTTTTTATTTACTGCTGAATGTGATGAACAGTATGATCCGGGCGGATGGCAGTCCGGCCTTTGCTATGGTTGCTATGCTGACGGGTGCTGTTATTAACATCATTTTGGATCCTGTGTTTATTTTTCTTCTGAAATGGGGCATTGCAGGGGCGGCATGGGCTACAGTGATCGGTCAGGTTGCTTCTTTTGGTGTTTGTGTGGCGTATTTATTCAGACCTAAGACCTTTCGGCTTACGAAGCGCAGTTTCATTCCGGATAAGGCAGTGCTTCGGAGTACCGTTTCCCTTGGAATCGCCACTTTTGTAACACAGATTTCTATCGTGGTGCTTTCCCTTGTGTGCAATATGACGCTGGCCCATTACGGGACTTTGTCTAAATATGGTCCGGATATTCCTATTTCCGTGTTCAGTATCCAGACAAAAGTATATACTGTGGTGTGCAATATTGTAACCGGTATCGTTCTGGGCGGTCAGCCTATTTTCGGATATAACTATGGTGCAAAAAGACTGGATCGAGTTCGGGAAACGTATCGGCTGGTGCTGCGTTCTACTCTGATCATCGGAGCTGTTGCTGTGTTTATTTTTGAAGTCTGTCCACAGGTTGTGATTGGCATCTTCGGTTCGGGTGATGCATTGTATCAGGAGTTTGCCATAAAGACCTTCCGCATTTATCTGTCTCTGACGATCATTACATGTCTCGTTAAGATGACTGCGGTATTTTTCCAGTCCATCGGTAAATCGGTATATGCTGTGGTGGCATCTCTGATTCGTGATATCATCTGCTTCACACCGTTGGCGATCCTTTTGCCTTATTTTATGGAAAAAGCAGAGCCGGGTTCCGGTATCAATGGTATTTTGTATGCAGCTCCGATTTCGGATCTAATTGCGGTTATTGTGATTTTGTGCCTTACAATTCCGTTCTTTCGTGGACTTGGGAAGGAAGCAGAAAATACAGAAACCGATCAGCGTGTAATCAAGGAGTCGAAACCCGGCATCATCATAACGATTGCAAGGGAGCATGGAACCGCAGGAAAGCAGATAGGCAAAATGGTGGCAGAGCAGCTGAATATTCCGTTTTACTATAAAGAGATGACCGCTTTGGCGGCACAGGAAAGCGGTCTTGATAAAGCATTTCTCTCTCAACTTAATGAAAACGCTCCAAGTCATCTGTATGACTTATATATAAGTACTGACGTGGTAAAGCATGCTGTAATTGCCCAGGAAGAGATCATCCGAAAGATTGCGGACAATGGCTCCTGCGTAATCGTTGGAAGAGCAGCAGACTATGTACTGAGAGACTATGACAATGTGATCCGTGTCTTTATCCATGCTTCGAAAGAATATCGGGCGACTAAGATCATGGAGATGTATGGAGATTCCAGAGAAGAGGCTCTTCGTAATATAAGACATTCCGACAATGCAAGGTCCTCCTATTATCGCAATATTTCTGGGCAAAACTGGGGAGAGCCGCATAATTATTCTCTGTGCCTGGATGCGTCTATGGGAATAGAGGTTTGTGCTGATGCGATTTGTAATATGGTAACAGTTCTGACACCTCGGGGGTAGTACCTGGAGATCTATCGTGCAGGTTATGCTCCTTATAAGAATTCCCGTCCATCATCATAATGGGCGGGTCTCTTTGTATGACGGGCATGCCGTCAGTCTGTGGTGAAAGTCCACAAGGGGCGTAGTTGCCAACGAACCCCATAGCGACTCCCAAGGTTTACGTCGTGAGGTGTAGGCGAGAAGAAGGGATAGCAAAATCGTAGCCTGACGA
>JAFTVH010000151.1 GCA_017465845.1 Lachnospiraceae bacterium
AGAGAAGGGATACTTTCTCTTGATGAACCAATAGTTTCTTGACTTGAACACTTTCTTTAATAACCTCCAAAAGTTGCCTGTTACAGACAGCTTAGTGAAGTGCGCCCATTTTCGGTTGTCCTCTACTTTCTTTCACACTACCTGCTCCTTTCCGAAACGCCCTGTTGCAAAGTTCTATCGGCACGTTTCTTACGCAATCTATTTTGAATTTTTTGCTGCTCGTGTCCAATTATGGTACACTGCTTGTAACTTACTGATATTATCATAAAATATGCTATACCACTAAACAAGGAAGGAGATAGACATGTTACATACAAGACATGTCGCATTTGTGCAATGAAACAGACTTCTGACAAAGATTACATTGTGCTCACCTGTGAAAACACTTCCATACGCTGCGAATTTATACTAAAAAAAGAATTTATAACAGGTGTCACAGCAAGTCAAACTTATCACTTTCATTCAATCTATGAAATGCATATTCCGGTCACCGGAATCCTTCATATGATGGTAGAGGACAAGGACATCATGCTACTGCCGGGAGAAGTCTGCATTATTCCCCCTGATAGAAAGCACTATGTTTACGCTGATAAATCCTCCTATCGTATTGGCTTTCGTTTTACATTTTTCATACAGAAAAAAAGTACTGAGCCAAGTGATTCCCTGTTTCAGTACTCTTATGGTAAACTTACTGATGTATTTGTAGTAAAAAACTGTCCTATTTATGAAAAATATCTCAAAGCTGCTGCTGATAATTTTGCCTGCGCTATGCCGCACTTTATGACTTCAAATCTGCTCTTTTTATCTCTATATGAGACTGCTTTAGCTATGATAACCGTTAACTGTGTATCTATGAGTAATGATCATAAAACTTTATCTGAAAATGAACCACCCATTATCTACTCCGATACCTATATTTCAGAATGCATAGAATCCTTTATAAGTCGCCACTATACTGAAAAAATACGTTTGGATGACATGGCCACTCAGCTTAATCTGAGCGTACGCCAAACTGAACGAGTAACCTCAAGACTCTTCGGTATGTCCTTCACTTCTCTTGTAAATAAAAGAAGACTTACCGTTGCAAAACTACTACTAAGGACTACTGATATTCCTATAGAACATATTGCAATTGCTTCCGGTTTTGAAAATATAAATTATTTCTATCGTAAATTCTCCGCCGAATGCTCTATGACACCAAAAGAATATCGCAACCTGCATGTAAAATAATGTCTTATTGCTATTGCTATTTACTATATATAGTATTATACTAAATAAGTAAACACGATATCTTGCATCCGACAAAGCGAGTGAATGTACCTATGAATACTTCCGATTTATCCAGAAATGCCCGTCTGTTAAGCGGTTCCCAGTCCAAAAGAGGCTGTATGCGCTGGTTTCATTCTTTCTGTGGAACACAGCCCGAAACAGGAGAACGCAAGACATTTTTTATCGAATATATGATTATGAATCCGTCCCTCGGCGGAAATAAACCTATCCTGGGACAGCTTCCCTTTAACAAAAAGCGCGGCATCCGTCCCTCCTACCTGTTGCTGAAAGCAGGTGCTTTTGCAGGGGAAGGTGGCTCTGCAAGCGTTCAGCTGCATAAATTTTATCCGTTGACGGAGCTTAAGGTCGCCCTGAATCCGCTGATTATCCAATATGGTGACAACTTCTACAGTGAGCAGCATATTTCCGGTTGTGTGGATGTTTCTCATGAGGAGTCACGCAGGAAGTCCCATATGACAGATGAAGGGCAAATGGAATGGGATCTGGAAGTCCACAAATCAATTGCCTGCCATACCGGTTTCATGGCAGATGCTTTCCACAATGCAGTCAATGCACTTGACAGCTTCTGGCACGGAGAAGGCATCAAGACACAGTATAGAGGCACAGTGATTCTGGACGGCGTCAGCTATCAGGTCACCCCTCAGGACAGCTATGGCTATGCTGACAAGCACTGGGGCAGAGGATTCAACTGTCCCTGGCTTCAGCTGGCATCCTGTCACTTGATTAGCGAACGGACCGGGCGGGAACTGAAGCATTCTGCATTTGCTATAGATGGCTGCTGCCCCAGATTCCTCTGGTTTCGGTTAAAGCGCAAGCTTCTGGTGCAGCTTACTTACGAAGGAGAAGATTTTAATTTCAATTTCTCTCCTTTTGCCAAGGAATGTAAATGGAATGTGAAAGTCACCAATAAGCGGCTGGTTTGGCAGATCGTTGCCCGGAATAAAGATGCTGTAGTGAAAGTTACCGTAAGCAGTCTGAAAGAAACTATGCTTAGTCTCCATTATGAGAATCCGGATGGGAAGAGACCGGCCGGATTGGTTGGCGGCGGAAGCGGATGCGGGAAGGTGCTGCTGTATCGCATGTCCGATGAAGGGAAAGAATTGATCGATACTTTGACTGTGGAGGATGCATTGACGATTTATGAAGCATGAGAAAAAGGGACTATCTATTTCCCGACAGCCCCTTCGAGTATGCCCGTTCAATACAGAACAGTTCCTGCTGTTCTCTTATATACTATAATCCATTGCTTCTGTCCGTTGCTTCCGCTTCTCCACCAGATCCTCAATGGTCACTCCATCCACCACCTGATTAATGGCGTCATGTAATTCCTTCCAGACATCCAGTGTCTCACAAGTATCACAGCGCTCACAGACTCCGTAATTTTCCTCCAGGCAGGCTACCGGCGCCAGGCTGCCTTCCGTCAGGCGCAGGATCATGCCTACTGTATATTCCTGTGGATCTCTGGCAATTCGGTAACCGCCCTGGGCGCCGCGTACACTCTTTACATAACCGGCTTTATTCAGAATTGCGATGATCTGCTCCAGATATTTCTCAGAGAGGCCCTGTCTGGCTGCAATGTCTTTTACCTTGATGCACTCGCCGTTATTGTTCAAAGCCAGGTCCAGCATGACTCTGACCGCATATCTTCCTTTTGTTGATATCTTCATCTTCCTAACCTTCCGTAAACATAGGAGTGGACAAGTATCTGTCACCGGAATCAGGCAGCAATACTACGATGGTTTTGCCTGCATTCTCTGGGCGCTTTGCCAGCTGTGCTGCTGCATACAAAGCTGCACCGGAGGTGATTCCTACCAGGATACCTTCCCTTCTTGCAATTTCTCTACCGGTACTGAAAGCCTCCTGAGTCGTAATTCTTATGATCTCATCATATACATTCACATTTAAAATCGTAGGAACAAAACCCGCTCCAATGCCCTGAAGCTTGTGCGCGCCGGGCTTTCCGCCGGAAAGTACAGGAGAATCGTCAGGCTCTACTGCTACAATCTTGATGCCAGGATTCTTGGACTTTAAATAGGTTCCGATACCGGTAATGGTTCCGCCGGTTCCTACACCTGCCACAAAAATGTCTACCTTTCCATCAGTATCCTCCCAGATTTCAGGACCGGTGGTAGATGCATGGGCTGCAGGGTTAGCCGGATTGTCAAACTGACCTAAGATAACGCTGCCGGGTATAGTTTTTTCCAATTCCTCTGCTTTCGCAATGGCTCCCTTCATGCCAAGGGCACCTTCTGTCAGTACCAGTTCTGCACCATAGGCTTTGAGCAGATTTCTACGCTCTACACTCATGGTCTCAGGCAGGGTCAAAATAGTACGATAACCCTTGGCTGCTGCTACGCTGGCAAGACCGATTCCGGTATTACCGGAAGTAGGCTCAATAATAGTAGAACCGGGCTTTAAAATGCCTTTCTTCTCTGCGTCTTCTACCATGGCAAGGGCGATTCTATCCTTTACGCTGCCTGCAGGATTTAAATATTCCAGCTTTGCCAGGATCTGCGCCTGGGTGATATTCTGGGACTTCATATAATTCTCTACTTTCAGTAAAGGTGTATGACCAATCAGTTGTGTAGATTTAGTGTAAATTCTGCTCATAATCTTCTATCCTTTCCGCTCATATTTTATTCCTATTAATTTGGTAGGGTTTATAGGACTAAATATACTCCTAATAAAGCCGAATGTCAACAACTTTATGGCAAAAACTTCTTTATTTCATACGCCAGCCACTGGTATGAAAAGCGCATGCTTGCATGCGGCTTTGCGAATGGCGCGAGTGTGAAATGTTACTGTCCAAAACAGTTCTCCACAGATAATTACAGAAAGCAAATAATGCTGCCTTGAAAACCTCCCGCAAATGCAGTATACTGATTACACGAAAACGACTATAAGGAGAAACGTCATGAATAGTACAACTTATCATGTTCCCTGCATATATCCGCTTGCACCGGCAGACTGTACGCCGGTCTCCGGCAAACCTCTCACCGTCTGTGTTCCCGGCTCCAAAAGCATTACCAACCGTGCCCTTTTACTGGCCACTCTGGCCAAGGGCAGTTCGACTTTGCGTGGTGTTCTGTTTAGTGATGATTCCAGACATTTTCTCAAATGTATCCAGGACCTGGGCTTTGAGACTGAAGTGGACGAGCCTGCCAGAACCATCCGTGTCACCGGACATGGAGGCGAAGTCCCCAAAGCAGAGGCTTCCCAGTACGTTGGCAGCGCCGGTACTGCTGCCCGTTTCCTGACAGCTTATCTTGGAATCTGCCACGGCACCTATCATATGGATGCCTCTGAGCAGATGCGTAAGCGTCCTATGGCTCCTCTGCTGGCTTCCCTGAAAGAGCTGGGCTGTGAAATAACATATGAAGGAAAAGAAGGATTCTTTCCCTTTACTCTCAAAAGCAACGGCTTTGCCGCCGATACCATCACAGTAGATATCGAACACAGCAGCCAGTTTCTGAGTGCGCTTCTGATTGCTGCCTGTCTGTCTCCCAAAGATATGCAGATTCAGGTGGAAGGCACCCACGGCATGGCTTACATACGCATGACAGAAGCCATGATGGCACAATTCGGTGTCCATACAGATCATCCTGCTTCGGACTGCTTTGTAGTAAAGCATGGACAACACTATCAGGCACTGGATTATCAGATTGAACCGGATGTATCAGCAGCCTGCTATTTCTATGCCATGGCACCTCTCCTGAACATTCCGGTCTGCGTGGAAAATGTACATTTCGACTCCCTGCAGGGGGATGTGGAATTTATCCGTATCCTGGAGAAAATGGGCTGTCAGGCCACTGATACTGAGCAGGGGATTGTGGTAATGCCTCCCACAGACGGACATTTTCACGGTGTCGATGTAAATATGTCGGCTTGCTCTGACCAGGCAATCACTTTGGCTGCCATCGCACCTTTTGCTGACTCACCTACTACTATTCGCGGCATCGGGCATATCCGGTACCAGGAAAGTAACCGTATGGCTGCTATTGTTACAGAACTGGGCAAGATGGGGATTTTATGTAAGGAGACAGAACATAACCTTACCATTTATCCCGGGATGCCGAAAGCTTCCACTGTGGAGACTTACGACGACCACCGCATGGCTATGGGCTTTTCACTGATTGGTTTGAGAGCACCCGGCATCGTAATTGATAATCCGGAATGCTGCAGGAAAACTTTTGAAGAGTATTTCGCGGTACTTGACAATGTTGTACGGAAAAAAAAGAACGATTAAGGTATGGCAGTCCAAAAGTTATGCTGACTGTTGTATCAGCTTAGGGAATATTATAAGGAGATAAGATACGGTTAACTCCCACCGTTATCTTATCTCCTCGTTCATGGCTCGCATCAGCACCGGTGCTCATTAAGGCTTGTGCCGCCGCACTGCCCGGCTTATTTATAATCTCCCAGATACTCCTTATTGATTTCAAACAATTGGTCACACATCTGTCTGATTTCTTCCAAAGAGCATACTGCCGAAGTCAACGGATCCATGCATACCGCATGATAAATTGCCTCTTTATCTTTTCTGATGGCAGCGTCTACCACAAGGCTTTCAATCCGCGCAGTCGTATTTACCAAAATAGCCAGATGCTCCGGCAAAGGCCCTGCTATGGTAGTCTTAAAGCCCATTCTGTCAGCCACAACAGGCACTTCTACACAGGCATTATAGGGAACGTTCGGAATAGAACCGCAATTCGGTACATTTCCATTAAAGATAAAAGGGTTGCCATCTCCGATACGTGCGTTGAAGATATCCGCTGCATATTCCATACTCTTCTTCGTGTCCATCTCCGTATTCATCCAATCCATGTTCAGGGACAAACTTTAGTACAATCACAGCGGATAGCAAGGCACATACGAGTACACACTAAGATTTATACCCCTACGATACTTCTTTTCTCATGCCTCGTAATGCACACCCTATTTCCCCCAGAAATGACGAAAAGCCGCAGGCTTTCACACCTGCGGCTCCGTTTCTTCATTATTTATTAGCTTTGTTTATTGCCTTATTTACTTTCTTCCATATTCCCATATCAACTATGGGCTCTGCCATTGTCTCCGTATCCACATGCTGTTTCTTCAACTTCCCCTTGTAGCAGCCTAACTTATTAATGTCCTTACAAAATCGGGTTTCGTCAGTGGCGATGACTTTATCCATGGCATGGCGGTGCGCCAGTGCATAAACCTCTTTAATTCCTCCTCGCTCCAACGAAAGACCACTTCCCACATCGCAGATTTCCCCTACTATGGTATAGCCTTTTTCTGCGGCGAACGCCCGGAGGCGCTCTTTCTGTACCTCCAGCGCTTCCTTTTCATTCTCCGCTCTACCAACTCTACAATATATAACTGCTTTTACGATTGCCTTATCTTCACTTTTATCTGTTTTTCTTTTCATTACGCTGCCCTCCGCTTATATTCTTTGATTTCTACTTCGTTACCGTCACGGAATGTAAATACCATCCGCTTATCTTCATATACCGTTACAAAATCCACCGTGGTATACCAAAGCTCCTCGTCAAATTCTGTAACCAAATCCTCATGCTTCGCCAGTTCCTCCAAGAATAGAGCTATCTTTGTCCGCTTAGCCCCTCGCTCCAGCCGGATATCCTCAATTTCCACCAGCCGATTTCTTGCTCCCTCATACCGCTCACATAAAGCCGTATACCGTTTATTAAATTCGCCCTGATCCATAGCTTTCCGCGCATTCTCCTCAACCGCTTTCTGGATAAGCCCCGCTACAACCTCGCTCTCATTTAGAAGCAGTTCCTTCTCATTATCCAATTCGGAAGTATCGGTCAATAATTCCATGATATCCTGATATACATCCAAGATTTCCTCCCGATTTTCCAGCCGCATATTGAAAGCGATAAGGAAAGCATTCTGGATATCCGCGTCCGTAAAATGCGGCGTTTTACAATGCTGGCCCCGGTTTTTCTCATTACATTGCCATACCAGCGCCCTATTCGGTGTATTTGAATGCCATACCTTACTACCATAGATGCCGCCACATTCTCCGCAGATAACCTTTCCAGAGAATGGATATGTACAGCTCGTCCAGCGTCCATCCTTTTTCCTCCGCTTGATCTCATACTGCACAAGGTCAAATATTTCCGGAGGAATGATAGCCGGGTGGCTGTTCGTTACATAATACTGCGGAACCTCGCCCTCATTTGTTTTCTGCTTCTTGGTAAGGAAGTCCACCGTGAAGCGCTTCTGTAATAAAGCATCCCCCTTATACTTCTCGTTGGTAAGAATACTTTCTACCACCTTACTCCGCCATATCTTCTTCCCTGCTGGTGTCGGTATTCCTTCGTCCGTCAGATAACTTGCTATAGCAGAAGGGGATTTTCCATAGAGAAACAGCCTAAATATAAGCCTTACTGTTACCGCCTCTTCCTCAACTATCTCCGGCAGGTCATCTTCGCCCTTCTTAAAGCCAAGGAAACGCCCGTATGGAAGTGCGACCTTTCCGTCCGCAAACCGCTTTCGCATTCCCCATGTTACATTTTCGGAGATAGAGCGGCTTTCCTCCTGTGCCAGAGAAGACATAATAGTAATTAACAGTTCGCCTTTACCATCCAGAGTGCGGATATTCTCCTTTTCAAAAAATACCTCGATTCCCTTTTCTTTGAGTTTTCGTACTGTACTCAGTGTATCCACCGTATTTCTGGCAAATCGGCTGATAGACTTTGTAATAATAAGGTCAATTTTCCCCGCAAGAGCGTCCGCTACCATCTGATTGAATCCGTCACGCTTCTTGGTATTTGTAGCAGATATACCTTCATCCGTATATACCTTCACAAACTCCCAATCCTCTTTTGCCTGTATGTATCTGGTGTAATAATCCACCTGTGCCTCATAACTGCTAAGCTGCTCCTCGCTATTTGTAGATACTCTGGCATAGGCAGCCACCCGGATTTTGTATACTTCATTGCTCAGCACATTTATCGGAATACGCTTCTCCTTTGCCGGGATAACTGTAACATTTGATGCTACTGTTCGCATTATACAGCCCTCCTTATCCGTTTTTCAGGTATCCAAAAACGCTCCTCAACGTGTCCGTCATGGAATACATAAGAGATAACGCCGCCTTCAAGCACCCTGACTTGCTTTATCCGCTCTTCAAAGATTTTTCCATCTAATTCAGCAAGCCCTAACACCTCCGCAGTAAGCTGCTCTAACTTTTCCTCCGATAGCGGCTTTGCATCACATTGCGCTTTTCCCTTTTTGACATGAGTTTTGCATGACCATGTTCTGTCATTTTTTCTGTGTATATAAAATGCCCCGCATTTACCACATACCACGCCCTGACTCAGTACATAATCCTTGCTTCTGCTACACTCCGGCCATCTTCTTTCTTCGATATGCCCGTCAAAGAATAGGAAAGAAAGCGTATTGTTCTGAAGCATCCTTATCTCCTTGATTTTTTTCCAAAACACCTCGCAATCAAATTCTGCAAGGCCAATGACCTCCGCCGTAAGTTCTCGCAAAATGCTTTCTGGTATTGCCTTAGAATCACATGCCACCTTACCCTTTAACATATAATTACGGCAAACCCATGTCTCTTCCTTATTGCGATGGGTACAATGCCCACCACAGATACCACATACAATCCGCCCACTAAATGGTAGGTCATAGTTATAGGCTGCCTCCTCCTTCCTGCGTTCTCGCTCCTCGAAAATTCTTTTTTGCGTTTCCCGGCTAATGATGGCTTCATGACTATCTTTCACATAATATTGTGGACGGTCACCATTATTAATCTTCTTTACTTTGGTAATAGGGTCTTCCACAAAGGTCTTTTGTAAAAGTACATCCCCTACTACCTTCTCATTACAAAGAATCCTCAGAATACGTGTACCCGAAATTGGTTTCCCGCGCCTCCCCACGGCTCCGGCTGCAGCAAAGGTGCTTTCTATCTCCTCAAGCTCTGCCCCTGCCAGATACATATCAGCAGCCATGCGGAGCAATTCCGCCTCCTCCGGGACGATTACCAGCTTACTATTCACCTGACGGAATCCAAACATATGTACCGACCATAGAAGACCGTGTTTAAAGTTATCTTCAATATGCCACTTGATATTCTGAGATACAGAACGTGCTTCCTCCTCCGCATAAGCAGCGAGGAGGGTAAGCACAAGCTCTCCCTCCTCTCCAAGCGTATGGATATTCTGTTCTTCAAAGTATACATCAATACCAAGAGACCGCAGCTCTCTTACGGTCACTAAGGTTGTTACCGTATTGCGGGCGAACCGGCTGATAGACTTTGTAATGATCATATCAATCTTGCCCGCCCGGCAATCCGCCAACAGCCTTTGGAAATCGCCACGGGAATCCTTCGTGCCGGAAAGAGCTTCATCCACATATACGCCTACATATTCCCAATCGTTTCTGCTCTGGATAAGCGCACTATAGGAACTGACCTGAGCCGCTAATGAATGAAGCATTGCATCTTTACCACAGGATACTCTCGCATAGGCGGCTACACGCTTTTTCTTTGGTGTTTTCTGTATAGCCGTAAAATTTACTTGGTTAATCTTGCGATTCATATTCATGTATATGCCCTCCTTTCTGGACACTGATGTTATAGGAAGCCACCCCGAAAAGAAAGCCTTTTCACCTGAAAATAACAACAAAAAAGGGCTATCATTTTGCCCTTTGTTTGTCCTCTAAATATAAGGAATTATTGCTATTTTTCTATTTCTTTTCCGAAGCGCGCGGCAATATAGCAGGCATGAGAGCAATACTTCCTTTTCTTGTTTCCATAGCTCTTAAACTCCACGCCGCAATGTACACATACCATAGGATAATATGCCTGCCGGTACACCAGTTCAGGATGCGCCTTCCACCATGCCCGGCGACAGGCATCATTACAAAACTTCTTTTCCTTATGTTTCGCCAGAATCACAAGTCTTTTCCCACATTGACGGCATACAGGAACATGTACCTTAGATGCAACTCCGGCTAAATCATTACGGCGGCAGAAACTTTTAACCGTATTCTCCGATATTCCCAGCCGGGCGGCAATCTTACCATAGCCAAGCCCTTCCTTTCTCCAATAACGGATTTTCTCTTTATCTTTATTTGTCATATACTAAAACCTCCTTTCTGGGCACTGATGTTATCGGACTCCTTCATAAAAAGAAAGTCCTTTATACCAAAAAGCCCCCAAAAAAGGGCTGAAATTTCTCTTTTAACTTTGCCTCTATTTGCAGAAAATCTGCCTCATTTATCACACCATTTTTCAGCATAGAGCGCCCTACCGCAAGGGCAGTCTGATATTTCATTTCCCGTTCAAACTGCTCTGCAGTCATCGCCACCCCCGCATCCAGTTCCTCCGGCGATATTACCGGCATAGATAAATTGTTTTCTTTTCTTGTATCCGTCATGTACTATGCCTCCTATCCAAAAAAGGCGGCCCCGAAAGGCCGCCAACATTACTCAGGTAACTTCAAAATCTGTCCGGCATAAATGGTATCCGAATCCAGTCCATTTAACGCCATGATCTCCGGATACCGGGTGCCATCCCCTAACTCATTTTCGGCAATCTTCCAGAGGTTATCTCCGTCCTCAACCGTATAGCTTCGGTCAGCCTGCTTCCCCACATAGACTACATTGCCCATCGAATCAAAGACTGAGTATCCAACGAGCCCGTCTGCGCATCGTTTGGCATTCCCCAACTTTTTATAGGCACCTTTTTGAGAAGCACTATCAGCCCAGCTTTTGCGTACACGATACCATTCCACTTCGCCGCCCGAATCCAACTGCTCCTCCTTCTTACCGCTATCATTCATGGCAGCCTTAACCGCCCTGCGGAATCCGTTCATGGTATACCCCAAAGAAAGCCCCCTCCACAAATGCTCCGGGTCAGCATGATTTGAAGCAATCCCTCTGCCATGCCCCTCGCTATGGCTCAAAATGACGCCATCCGCCAACGGGTCAAGTCCATACTGCGCACACAGATAAGCAAACAATTCCACAGCCGCATCATAGGTACGCTTTACCACAGCCATCGCTGCTTCCCTATCATAGCAGATAAAAGAAGAGCCCTCAGTATATTCAATACAGGCAGGCTCACACATTTCCACTCCGATATAAGAATTATTACCGCTCCCCTTACTCCCCTTACCGCAATGCCAGCCACGGTGATCCCAAGGAAGCGTCTGGAAAATCGAACCATCGTTCCCATCAATGAACGCATGGACGCAGGCACGGTCATACTCCGGGCTATTCCAATTCCCGATAAAGACCGAGGCTTTCGGCTGGCTGCACCCTACCGAGTGCAGCATGAGCCCCTTAACCTCAATCTTACGCCCTGCCGTATAGCAGGGGTTCTTTGTCAAAATACTTTCAACCAGCTTCATATTCCCCTCCATTATTCTTCCTTCTCATGGTCTTTCAACTGCTCCAGAACGTCCTTCAATTTCTGTGGCACCGGGAGCCCCAGAAGGGAGACATTTTCCAGAATGCTAATGCCCTCGTTGGAAAGGTAGAAAAAGATTACCGCCGTGCGGATAACGCTGCCATTCTGAATAACATAGGCATCAATGATATGCCCCACCGCCACCAAAAAGAAGATAACTACCTTCTTAATAATGCCGTGGAAGCCTACCGTACTGGACAGCTTATGGTTTAAGATCGCAACCATTACCCCGGTCAAGTAGTCAATGACTACAAAGACAATCAAGGCATACAGAAAGCCATCCCATCCGCCAAGCACCGCACCCACTGCTCCGCCCAGAGCAGCAAAAGCATATTGCATCGTAGTAATAAAATCCCTCATGTTCTCATCCATCCTTTCTTAAATTTGAGTATGAAAAAAGCGGCTATCCCACCCAAGGAAACCGCTTCATTCCAAATTTATTCGCTTGTATCTTTTGCCTAACTACCGTCCTAAAATTTGTCTACTTTGCCAGACCGATACTGACTTGATGAAAGTACCGGTCTCATGTAAGCTGACAACACTAAAAACAAAGGAGGTATTTCATATGAAATCAAAGAAAATCAAAGTAATCCGTTCCACCAAAACAAGGGTAAACCCAGACCCTCGCAGCTGCCAGTTCTATGTCCCGACACCTAAAATCCAGGTAGAAGGATACTGGCTCGAAGCACTCGGCTTCCACATCGGGGACGAGGTACAGGTAGAATACGGAGAAGGAATCATTTCATTCCGTCCACTTCCCAAAGAACCTACCCCGTCTATGGTTGCTGAGACCAGCCGATATTCTACATCCAGAAAAAAATCCGCAAAAGCCAAGTAAGCACACAAAACTATATACCGTTATTCCGACTCTTCCGTCAGCGTATAGGTAATCTTCATGGTCTTATCTGCCGTCTTTACCACCGCTGACGGAAGATTGTTGATTGTAGCCAGATACGGTGTCAGCAGATGAATACTCCTGTAGTTTACAGTAAAGCTGAACAAAAACTGCTTCCACTGGAACACTGGCGTAGCAAGATAAGATATCTTGTCGTCCCCTTTGGTAAGCACCACCGTATCATCAGCCAGTATCATGAACTCCTTCCCGAAAAGAATATCCTCTATCAATACCATGATGCAGTTAGGACTCGTACCATCCCCAATTCCATAATCATTTGTAGTGATCCCAAGAGAAATCAGGGTAATATCTGCCGGGTCATTCACATTAATCTTGTAAATACCTTTTCTGTTATATGCCAGTATATAAAGATACCCATTCCGGATGCATCCCCTTGAAGTCCGATTGCCATACGTCAATTCCTGTACACCAGCCTCCTCCAGATAGGTACTGGCCAGCGTCCATTTACCTTCTGTAAAAGAATAATCTGCCTTACTGATCTTTATCCAGTACACCGTAGCACTTCCGCTGCTGTTATACCGGTTTCCAAAACCATACCAATATCCATCCCGCCCATCATAAAATGCTCCGTTCAGATTGATATAATCTACAAACTGGAATGTGGATGGCACAATAACGTGTTCCTCTAAGACTTCATAGGTGGAGCCATCCAGATTATCCGTAAGCCCAATCGCATGAATAGGCAAATGAACTTTATAAATATAGATACCCTCCGTAGTATATTTCATGGAATACATCAGTTCATTTTCTACATCCATCTCCACCGCCAGCATACACAGTATCCTGATCTCCGAAGCATGTCCTGAGATATCGTCCTGCTTCATCAAAAAGAATGGTGACGTATCATCATAAGTATTTCCATAGACCGCTGCCCCTCCCAAGTAGTTAGTAAGGGCTAATGCCGCAATCGTACCATTCGCCTGACTGGTCGCAAAATCCCATACGAACTTATATCCATTATCAATCGCCATGCTCTCATTCAGATTCATGCTGCCACGCTTACTATCATCATAAGGATTTGTATTGTTGGACGCATACCCCATAGGAAGCTCGCTGCTTCCTATCAGTAACTTATCCCCATTTTCCTCCAGCGCCTCAGAAAAAAGCAGAATCCCGCCTAAGAGATTCGGACAGATCGGTACAAAATACTTATTAAAATACCTTAACGTCCGACTATTCGACATACTGTTGAACATTCCCATAGGATTATGATTGAAGAAAATATTTAACGCATTCGTCATCATATTTTCATGCTCAACCGTTGTCACTTCCCCGGTATTCACATCCGTAAGCTCTATTGTTGTCTTTCCCTTTAATTTCATCTCTGCCTCCTATTCAATCACCAGCGGATACCCAGCCATGCGGAACTTCTGTACCGTTTCCGCTATACCCACCGGCTCCGGAACCGCCTGCTCCACAGATACCATATCCGAAAAGACTTTCAGCCCCACAGCCTCAGTAAGCCGCCATTTCGTAAAAGTATCCTCAATCACAATATTGCCATCCCATTCCGCCTCAGCCTCTGCCGCCATGCCCTGACCACTGATCGTAGCAATGCAGCCGCCAGCCTCAATCAATGCCGTACCGCCGGATACAGAAAAGTACACAGAAAAGTTATTCAGCAGATTCGGCAACACATTGCTCACCGGATAATACAGCGGAAACGTATGCTTCCCACTACCGTAAGTTTCTGTAGGATAGAACAACTCAATCTCTGTATCATTCAAAGTGTACCTTGCCCGAATTACTGCCCGGCCATCCTCCTGCCAACTGACCGGAAGGTTCGCTTCCACAGATATCTCTACCGTTCCACTCTCTGCACTGCTATCCGGCACGGGAATAGTAATCGTACCGCTGGCCGCTGCTTCCCTTGTCACTGCATCGGCGGATACTTCCAGAATCACCAGCCCGATAAACTCTGCCTGCGTTATCTCCCCGGCAACAAAATCAATGCTAATTACCTTTACTTCTGTTTCCGACACTTCAAAGTCCTTGGCGTTGGTAAAAGAAAAGAAACCAATCTTTCCATATTCTATCTGGTTCAGCAATCCGGCGATATTCTTATCATTCTTACTTTTCGCCTGAGAAAGCCTCGGGTTCTTTCCCACACATTTCAGCGTCTGCTTTCCGCCAAGCTTACACTGACAGGAAGTAATGCAGGTAATCTTTTCCGCATCCGCCTGCCCTCCACTGAACCTAAGGATATCCCCCAAGTCCAAAGCCGGATTGCCTATTGTCTCGGAATCAAAAGGCACATAGTTTATCACAGAAATGTCCGCGAGGATATTCTCGCACAACTGCGTTCTGGTCTCTTCCAGACCAAATTGTAAAAACGGGTTGGAACCCAGATTCATAGTAAGCCCATCGTCCGCCTCCAACCCATAATACTCCGCTTTCTGCGTCCGCAGGTTGGTAGAACTGATCGCCGTATACCGTGTAATGAAATCAGAAAAGCTGCTGCGAAACCGCCGCTTTCCTGTAATCTCCATGACCGGATCACTACCATATTTCCGAAGCTCCAGCTTCCCCTCACGATTCATCACAAAGAAACCGCCCAATACCTGCCCTATATAGAACAGCACATCCCGGTAAGTTTCTATATCATTCTCCGTATAGATGGAAAGAAGCGTGGAGCCGTTTGCCATTCCCTCTATCTCTTCCTGCGTATGTGCAAGCTCTACACCACAGGCCTCGCAACAAAAAGCAATGATCTGATAAGCATTACCCGCTGTCTCAAAACCTCCGAAGTCCTTTTCAAACCGTAGCATATAATCGTATGCCTTAATTTCCAGACACTTTACGCTACGGTTCGCCTCGCTTACTTCAAAGATACCCATAGGAACTCCCTCATATGTTCCGTCCGCCAGAAGCAGATGATAGAATAACTCAATAGTAGCCCCTTCCATAGTATACCGGTCAATATCCGTAAGTAATGTAATCCCCATCTCCGCAGCATACACCGTACCAAGCTCTATCTCCGTACTACCGCAGCACTGGGAAGAAATATAACCGCTTCCCTTCAAGATATCCTTCTGGGTAAATTCCACCACATCCCCGGTATTTGTTACGATTCTTCCAGTCCAGTAGTAACGTCTGCTATTCGATTGTACTGCCTCTAAAAAAGCATTAGAAACCGGATACATCCGAAACCACCTCCTTAAAACTCCCTGAGCGCAAAGGACACCGTCCATAACCCCTTATAGGAAGTATCCTTTTCCAGCTTTGCCTTAAAGCCCTCCATATACATCTCCGTATTCTTAAGCTCCGCCGTTTCCGTATCAAAATAATCCACCGCCAGCTTATCCATCTTAGAATAAGCCGTCAGGGCTTTCAGCCACTTAGCCGTAACGGAGAAAGAGACTGTAATGGTAACAACCCCCTGCCTTACCACATCCCTCTGTGTAGTACCCGCCTCCGTCTCTCCACTGCTTTCCGCCTCCACCGTAGCAAGACCGATATCGTATGAATCCGGCAGAGGAAGTGCCACACCGTCAAATTTCAGATATTCAAAAAATGCCATGTCTATCTTCCCCCACTCCTTAAATTCATTCTCTGCTGAGCATTGACTATGACCTCATCCAGCATAGTGCCACCCAGATATACCGGAATCACAATATCCCCACTACTCTGACTGTTCATGCAGCTAAGTGCGTCCGTAATCGCCCCGGTAATGCCAGACAGCATATCAGAGGAACCACCAGCAGGTACCGCACCCACTCCGGCAACCTCCAAAGCTCCCATTTTGGGGCTGATAACCATATCCGAAGCCACACCTTCCACGGCCTTCGCTATCATTCCACGGCTCTCCTCAATCCCCCTGGCCAGACCACCCATAAAGTCCGGCATCCAGCTTTCGTAATCCGTAAGCGGCCCCTCATCCGGCACGGAGAAATGTAAGAATGAGCGTATAGTATCCGCCACATCCGTCACTGCATCTTTTACCTTACTGATACAGCTTCGGATACCGTCTACAATACCGCCAATGATATCCGACCCCCAAGTATAGGCACTCGATGCCAGTCCGGTAATGAAATCCACCGCATTATTGAATCCGTTCTTAATACTCTCGCCAATTTTGCCGACCGTATCTTTAATGCCCTTGCTGATAGCCGAGAATGCCTTTGAGGTTGCCTCCTTTATCTTCTCCCACAGATCTATCCAGAACTGTCGGAACCCCTCACAGTTATTCCAAAGATAGATAAATGCCGCTACCAGCGCCGCAATCGCCGCAATGACCAACATGATCGGATTCGCAAGCATGGTAGTATTGAGCAGTGCGAAAGCGGTCTTTACCACATTCAGTAGCCCTGCCAGCTTCGGAATAATTGTCATAATCGTACCGACCGCGCTAATCACCTTTCCAATGACAATTAACAACGGCCCCAGCACAGCAACAACTCCGCCAACCACAAGAACTGCTTTCTGTACCCCCGGACTAAGGTTGGTAAAGGCATCTATCGCCGCCGTGATCTTTTCCACCAATCCGGTCAAAAAGGGAATGACGTACTCCGACAGCTTGATCGCCAGCGATTCCAAGGAACCGCCCAGCTGCTCTACCTTGCTTTGGAGATTATCCTGCATTACCGCAGCCGTTTCCCCGGCAACACCGGAACATTCATTCATGGAAGCGGTTAAGGCATCGTATTCCTCCTGCGTCAGATTCAACAGAGAGATCAGACCGGACATACCCTCTTTCCCAGCCAGAGCCGTCGCATAATAAGCCTTCTGGTCATCCGTCAGACCAGAAAACTTTGTTCTCATAGTGGTAATGATCTGCTCCAAAGACTGGAAGGAACCGTCACTGTTGGTAATGCTGATACCCAGCTCATCCATTGCATCCGCAACCGTACTGGACGGCTTCGCCATATTCGCAAGTACGGTTCTTAAAGAAGTACCCGCCTGAGAACCCTTGATACCTGCCATAGACATAGCAGATAATGCTGTAGTCACATCCTCAATGGAAAGCCCCATAGACTGTGCCAGCGGAGCCACATATTTATAAGATTCCCCAAGGTCAGATACCCCGATAGTACCTGAGTTAGCAGCCTGCGTCATCAGGTCTGCCACCCTCGCGGAATCCTTTGCAGATAACCCGAACCCGGTAATCGCATCCGCCACAATGGTCGCTACCGTGCCAAGGCTCTCCCCAGACGCTGCGGTGGCATCCAACACTCCTGCCATACCCTCAATGATCTGGGTAGTAGACCATCCGGCTTTCGCCATTTCTGTCATTGCCTCGGCAACCTCTCCCGAAGAAAAAGCGGTGGTTGCACCGAGGTCAATCGCAACCTCCCGAAGCCTTTCAAAATCCGCTCCCGTTGCCCCGGTAATCGCCTGCACACCAGACATCGCCTTTTCAAAATCGGTCGCTACCTTTAATCCAGCCACACCGATTCCGGTAACTGCTGTAGAAACCGGAAGAAGGGATTTTCCTACGCTTTCTATCTTCCCGCCGGTCTCCTGTAAGGAATCTCCGGCCTTGGCGATCTTCTGCAATGCTACAGCAGACTCCCCGGCCTGTGCCTCTAAATCCTCCAATGCCCTCTCTGTTTCAATGATCTCCCTCTGCAGAGCATCGTACTGGTCTTTTGTGATCGTACCGGCTTCCAGCGCAGTATTCGCCTGCTCGCTGGCTGCCTTTAATGCTTCCAGCTTCTCCTTGGTCGCCTCAACCGCTTCCGTCAACAACCTCTGCTTCTGGGATAGCAATTCTGTATTAGCAGGGTCAAATTTCAGCAGTTTCTCTACATCCTTAAGTTGCGCCTGCGTATTCTTGATTTCACCATTTACATCCTTTAAGGCATCCGTCAGCTTCGTGGTATCGCCACCGATTTCCACGGTAATGCCTTTAATCCTGCTTGCCATCTAACCCTCACCTCCATTTTCGGGCATCAAAAAAGGAGCCTGTTAAGCTCCGTATGTATGAGAAAAGCACCTGCCGTTTTGACAAGTGCTTCGTATTTCCTATTAAATTATTACTTTAGCGGATATCTACAAATACCTTCCTGGCTGATTTTGTACGCCCTTCAAGCATATCTGCATATCCCCTTTCCAACTCCACATTCAATTCTTCCTCAGACAATACTGCCATGTTTACCGGTTACGAAGCAGAAAATTTTTCTTCAAACGCTAATCCGTTTTTAAGAATATTCTGTTTGTCATTCTCTGTCTTTGTTACCATATCCATGTTCTCCCTTTGGGTAAACAGCAGTACACAAAATAGTGTTATCCTACTTCCCAAACAGATCGCTATGTGTGCCGGTTCTCGATAAAGTAAGTACCAACACATCATCCTCAACCCGGTAGATAAGAAGCCAATCCGGCTGTATATGACACTCCCGGTGTCCTGCCCAGTTCCCACTTAGAGAATGATCTTTATTTTTATCTGCAAGTTGTTCGCCTCTTGCAAGTTTACGGATAACCTCGTCCAGAAGTTCTATATCAAGGTGACGTTTCATTGCCAGCTTGTAATCCTTCTTGAACTGGTTCGTCCATACAACATCATAATGCTTCATTCTTTTAATGCCCTCAACGCTTCTTCCACATCAGAATAGCGTTTTACAGAAGGATCGCGGGCAATGCGCTCTGCCTCTAACATTGCCGCAATCGTCTCTTTGTTCGGCTGCTCCATGCGAACATCAAATGGAAAGCCACCTGCCCGAAGAGACTGACGAAGAAACACGTTAATGGCGGTAGTAAGATTGATACCAAGTTCGCCATACAGGGCTTCACACTGTTTTTTTATATCACTATCCATACGCACACTAAAATTTGTTGTAGTAGCCATACTTATCAACTCCTTTCACATCTATTACACCTATATTATACGCATTTTGCAATGCAATATCAATATATTAGACGGAAATTTAATAATTTTTTATGTACGGTTTTCATATACCCATAGTCATTACTCATAGTATTCCCAGACATCAGCCCTTTCCCGGCATGATGCCGGAAAAAGACCATGCCCCAGCTAAAATAAATCCATGTCACTTTGCGTTGCAAGTACCGCATACTTATGCTCATCATTCCTGCTCTCCGCATACATATCATTGATAAGCCCGATAGACAACAGCTCCAAATCCGCCATAGACAGCCCCAACTGCACACACCGGAGCAGAAACAGCGGTGTTGTCATTTCACGCTCTGTCGGACGAAGTTTTTTTTAGCCTCAACATCCGTTTTTACATTCAGCCCCCACAATTCAATCAACTGCGGAAGTACCTGATAAATGGAAAAGGTATTGAAGCCATCCAGCCACTCCTCCGGCGTATCCGGTATGGAAGGCTCCGCATGCTTCGCCATCACAAATGCGATATTCTCAAACATTTCCAGACTAAACAAATCCAGATTAGAGCTTTCCTCATTCCCCTTCCCCACACTCTTTTCCAGAGCCCTCAAATCCTTATAGATATCCCTCTGGAATTTCAAACGATAGATACGGGGAATGGCGGCACTCGCCTTGAATGCCACCATCTGACCGTCAATCTCTATCTTTTTCACGATACTCATTTACCAATCCCTCCATTAAGCGTTCTCATCAGCCGCCGCAGCCTCTTCACCCATAGTCGGCTGGTACACCGTCTTGTACCAGTTATTGTAAACTTCCTCCGTGGTACTATCCCCGGTCTTTGCCTTTACATAACCGGTAGCCATCGGTCTGGCCTTAACGGTAAGGGTTTCCGTCTGTACCTCCTTGTCCTCCTCATTCGTCTTGGACTCAATGGTAGGACGGGATGCAGAACAGTTATACAGCACATGACGTATTTTGCGGATATCGCCGTCAAACTCAAACAGCAATGCAAAGCTGCCGGTCTCACTATTTGCGTTCTCCACTAATACCTGATTTGCGTCTGCCTCCTCCTTCAAAATATCCGTGCGGAAGCTCTCCGGAATCATGGCAAGCTCCAGATCGCCGTCATATCCCTGATTATTATTGATCACATAATACTCAATGCCGTCTGCATAAAAAGACTCAGGCTCACCCGTAGGGTCAAGACTGATAGACACCGCACCGGGCATTGCCACAGGTGTTTCAAATGTAATGCTGCCGTCCTCCGCCACCGTAATCGGAGCGTAATGCACATTACAGATATTAAACTTTACTTTATTCTTCTTGGCCATCGTTTTCTCCCTCCAAATCAAATGAATAAAGGACTTCAAACAGCCGCTCGCTCTCAATCCACGCCTCCGTCCTGCCATAGACGATGCCGTATCTATCAAGCATATTTTCCAACCGCCGTTCCAGCCCTATATCCTTACTATCCGTATATAATTCCAGCCGTACCTCATTTATCTTGTAATACACCCTCCCATCCGCAACAAAATGATTACTTCCGGGAAGCAGGTAACAGATAAAAGGTGGCTCTGGCGATTCCCCCTCTGCGAAGTGATCGTATGCAAAGGGAACGCCAAACTCCTCTAAAATCGCAATCAGCTTATCCACGACTAAGGCTCCTTTCGATTTCCTCCGTAAGCTGCCGTATGCCCTTATCCTCAGCCGGGGCAATATGTGCCTGCCCGGATACCCTGCCACCGCCGCGCTTGGCATGACCGAACTCCAACAAATGAGCCAGATAATAACGGTCACGGGAATGTACCGTAAGGGATAGGCTATTTGCATTTTCCTTCACGGTCTTTACCGTCCAGCTTTTCGCATAAGCACCCGTCCTCACAGGCGCATTCTCCTGAATCTCCTTACGGACTTTTCTCCCGGCACGCTTTACCGCTTTTTTCATATCCTCCGTAGCAAGGTCAGCATATTCCACAAGCGCCTCATTGATCGCCGCAGACATATCTCCGATAGATACCCTTTCCGCCATGCCTACCGCCTCGCTTTCCGGCACCGGAATTTCAGTGCATTCTTCTTAAAATGCAAATGGTCAACAGCCACGATATCATACACCTCACCCTGAAACAGAATCCGGTATCCGGTAACAGTAACCGCGCTGGCCGCCAGGCAGAATCGCACCGTAAAGGAGATATCTGCATTGTCTACAGTAACGCCCGCTTTCTCACTCTCCGAACCATACTCACCGCTCACCGTAGCATGGCAGCCATAATAGTCCTCCCACTTACTTTTCCGATTGCCTATCTCATCCACAACCGTACTGCTATGTTGAAACATAATTTTGACATTCAATGCACCGATATCCATTAAAAGCCCTCCCGCCTGATACCAAACAGCAAGGCACGGAGTGTCAGCATAAGATCATGGTGGTCTGCCTCCTCACGATGCTCATGCAGATACGCCACCGCATACATGATAGCAGCCCTCGCCCGCTCCGCATCCTCCGCAAAATCCGCCTCCTCAGAAATACGCGCCACATCCATACATATCTTATGAGCAGAACTTAAAAGGCTCGCAAGGAGTGTATCCTCGTCCGCATAATCCACACGGAGATATTCCTTAACCTCTTCCAGTGTCACAATCATACAATCACCTCACTGAAAAGCGGTGCCACCCCATACAGAGCGACACCGCCTATCACTACGCAGCCTTCTGCTGCAATACCTTAACCGCCTCAGGTAAGATCAGCTTACCATCCACGCGCTGGGTAGCAAGGAAGCCCACCTGCCCGGTAGGAGCAAACAATTCTCCCAGACGGCGGAAGGAGCGACCCTGTCTGTCAGCAACCCAATAATAAGAAAGATCACCAAACAGTACAGACTTAGCCCCTGCCTCCAAGCCAGGCATAAATGCGGAAGTATACACAGGACGACCCAGAAGAGTATCCGGAGTAGAAGCCGTAAGAGAAGGCTGCCACAGATACTGACCGTTATTATCCTTTAACTTCCTAAGTGCCTTAATGGAAGCATCATTCATCACAAACACCGCATTCTTACGGTAAGGTGCTTTCAGAGAATAGAACAAGTCCATTACCTCATCCGCGGTAAAGGCTGCCGCAGCCGCCGCAGTAACACCGATCTCCGCACCACCATTTTCCGCAAGTACGCCCAAAGGCTTTCCCGTTCCATCCCCGGTAAAGAATGCCTCCTCTTCCTTATTGCCGATACGGCGGGCAAATTCACGGGCAATGTAGGCTTCGAGGTCGAAAACGCTATCATTGATAAGCTCCTCAGATACCTTGATCATCGTACCCAGCTTATAAGCACCAATGGATACCTGAGAGAATACATCATCGCTTTCAGGGATTGCACCCTCCTCATCTACCCAAGAGGCACTACCCTTAGATGCCACCACCGGAATTTTGCGGTCTCCGGAACTGGTTTGAATCACATGAGCCAGAGAACGGAAAATATTCTGCTCCTCCAAAGCCTCCACCAATGTACGCTCAAATTCATCCGGCACTAAGTAACCGCCCTCAGAATCCACACCTACCTGCAGGGCGTTCAAAATCTCATGACCCGGCATTTTACTTCTCATGGCATTCCAGAAGGAACGGCGATATTCCGCAGAAGCACGCCCGGTCTTTTCCTCTCCGGCAGCCGCCGCAGGCTTACCAGTGATCGGCGTATTCACAGGCTTATTTAACTCAGCGTCTAAAGCCTGCTGCCTTTCCAGACGGTCAATCTCCTTCCCCAGATTTACCACATCGGCCTCCATCTTATCGTAGGTCGCCACATCCTCAGCGGACAAAAGACCATCCGCCCCGCGCTTGGAATCCAAAAATGCCTTCGCAGCCTCCCAAGCCTTTGCTCTTTTCTCTCTTAACTCTAAAATCTTACTCATGGTAAAATCCTCCCTAAAATTTCAATAAATTAAGCCGCTGGTATAGCGGCTCTACAGACTGTTTCTTTTCATTTTTCTCAGACAGCCTGCTAAGCAGGCTATTTGTCACTGCCCTCCGCGAGAATGCGAAGCTCTCCGGCTCTGGCGCGGCATTTTTCTCCTCTGCATAGAGCAGGTCATCTGCGAAGCCGAGTTCCACGGCTTTGTTTGCGGACATCCATGTTTCCGCATCCATGAGGTGCGAGAGCTTCGCCCTCGACAACCCTGTTTTGATCTCATAGGCATTGATAATCGACTCCTTTACTTCATCTAACATGGCAACCGCTTTCTTCATTTCCTCCGAATCCCCGATTGCCACAGTAAGCGGATTATGCACCATCATCAGTGCAGTAGGTGCCATCAACACGGTAGTTCCAGCCATAGCGATCACGCTGGCCGCACTGGCAGCAATGCCGTCAATCTTCACCGTAATCGCACCCTTATATTCCATCAGCATGGTGTAAATCTGGGATGCCGCCACGCAGTCACCACCGGGGCTATTGATCCATAAAGTAATGTCACCCTCCCCGGCCATCAATTCCGCTTTGAACATAGCTGGCGTCACATCATCCGCAAACCAGCTTTCCTCCGCAATGGTGCCGTTAAGATAAAGGGTGCGGCTCTCATCAGCATTCCGCACCCAATTCCAGAATTTCTTCAATTTTACTTTCCTCCATTTCCTATCCTATCCGCCAAGGCCAACCTACCGGCAAAGGCTCCCGCATCAGCCAATTTCGTCATGGCTCCATTCACCAGATACAGATCGCCGCCCTCCTCCGCCGGGATACGGTCAAGATTTTCAAGCTCCCTGATATCGTTGGCGCTCATCCAGCCATTCTGCCTTGCCACCGCATAACCATTCATGCGGCTCTGGTAATCGCCCCGAAGCAGCCCCTCCACATTGAAGCGGATGAAATACTCCTTTTTGTCATTCTCAGAGAACAGCCGCCTCGCCATGCTCTGTTCCCATCGCATCAGCCAAGGCTCCAAGGTGTATTTGACAAATTCCAAGGACTGCTGCTCAATGTTGGAAAAACTGGACTTCTCCAAATCCCCCACCATATGAGGCGGCACCCGGAAAATGCGGGCGATCTCATTGATCTGGAATTTTCTCGTTTCCAGAAACTGCGCCTGCTCCGGCGAAATCCCAATAGCCTGATATTTCATGCCCTCCTCTAACACCGCGATCTGATGGGAATTACCGCTGCCACGGAACAGCTTATTCCAGCTCTCCCTAACCTTATCCGGATTTTTTACCACACCCGGATGCTCTAAGATACCGCCCGGAGCCGCATCATTAGCAAAGAACTTTGCCCCATACTCCTCGCAGGCAATCGCCATACCCACGGCATTTTTCGCCATAGCCAGCGGAGAATATCCCACGATACCGTCATACCCAAGACCGGGGATATGAAGCACCTGCTCCGGCGGCAGATAGATCTGTCCGTTCTCCTCCCCTGTAGGAGAATCCTCCGTTCCCTTGGTATAGAGATAATAAAGCTGCCCCCTGCTATCACGGTCAACGGTCATTTTCGCAGGCATCAATGGATACAGCCCGATCACCTCGCCCTTCCCGTTTCGTATGATCTGGGCGTAGGCATTGCCATACATCAAAAGATGCCCCATGAGCGTCTCACGGAAATTGAAAGAAGTCATTTCCGGGTTAGGCTCATCATGCAGTAAATGATACAGCGGATGCTCCACCGCCTTCTCCTTGCTCCCATCCTTCCCATAATGGTAAACATGGAGCGGCAACCCTGCCACCGCCTCCGACAATATACGGACACAGGAATACACCGCCGTCATCTGCATCGCCGTTCTCTCATTCACCGGCTTACCGCTGGTAGAACTCCCGAAAAAGAAGCTGAACCTGCTGCCGCCCAGCGCATCCTTCGCCCTCCTCATTTCCTCAGGTTTATCCCTCGCCTGAAACATCCGGCTAAAAACACTCATAATACCAAAAGCCCCCTTTCATCATAAATAGAAGCGCCGGTCATACCGCCGCCACGGATTGCACGGTCAAGCGCCATTATAGTCGCCACCGCACCGTCTATCTTCTCTGTTGATTTTTCCTTATCCGGCTTCACATTCCCTGCCGGGTCAGTACGCACATGAATGTTATCCATCATCCACCGAAGTACCGGGTGCCCTCCGTGGGCGATCTGCCCATCCAATGTAAGCCGCATCAATTCCTTGGTAGGCGGCGACATATCCTTAAAGCCCTGCCCGAAAGGAACCACCGTAAAGCCAAGCCCCTCTAAGTTCTGTACCATCTGTGTCGCACCCCATCTATCAAAGGCGATCTCCTGAATGTTGTACACCGTACCCAGTTCCTCGATAAAAGCCTCAATGAAACCATAATGCACCACGTTTCCCTCAGTAGTCTGCAAAAATCCCTGCTTCTCCCACACATCGTAAGGAACATGGTCACGCCGCACCCGGATTTCCAGATTATCCTCCGGTATCCAGAAATAAGGCAGAATGCTGTACTTATCATCCTCATCCTGCGGAGGGAACACCAGCACGAATGCCGTAATGTCCGTTGTAGAGGAAAGGTCAAGGCCGCCATAGCACACCCTTCCACGGAGCCGCTCCGCATCCACCACAAACTCACATTTATCCCACTTTTCCATAGGCATCCAGCGTACCGCCTGCTTCACCCACTGGCACAGACGAAGCTGCCGAAACAAATTCTCCTCAGCCGGATTCTGCCTTGCACTCTCACAAGCCGCAGCCACCTTCTCCACATCCACCGTAATGCCAAGGGAAGGATTTGCTTTCGCCCATACCTCCGGGGAAGTCCAATCATCCCCCTCCTCCGCTCCGAAAATGACCGGATAGAATGTCGGGTCAATTTTTCGCCCTTCCAGAATGTCCTTGGCTTTCTGGTGTACCTCATAGCAGATAGAGTTCACATCATTCCCCGCCGTAGTAATGAGAAAATACAACGGCTGCTTTCTGGCATCGCCGGAGCCGTGGGTCATAACATCGTACAACTGACGGTTGGGCTGCGCATGGAGTTCATCAAACACCACCGCATGAACATTCAACCCATGCTTCGTATACGCCTCCGCCGACAATACCTGATAAAAGCTACCCAGCGGCTTGTAGATCAGACGCTTCTGGGAAAGCACAGGCTTAATACGGGATTTCAACGCCGGGCATTGCTCCACCATACCGCAGGCTACATCAAATACAATGGATGCCTGCTGCCTGTCAGAAGCACAGCCATACACCTCACCGCCATACTCCCCATCCCCGCAGGTAAGCAATAAAGCCACCGCAGCCGCAAGCTCCGATTTCCCCTGTTTCTTAGCAATCTCCACATATGCCGTATTAAACTGCCGATACCCATTCGGCTTCACAATGCCAAACAGATCACGGATGATCTGCTCCTGCCAGTCAATCAGTTCAAAATTCTGCCCATACCACTCACCCTTGGTATGCTTCAAACAGTTGATAAAAGCTACGGCTAACTCCGCAAGCTCCTCATTATAATGAGAGCCGTCCGCCATGAAACGGGTCGGCTCATAATTCATCAGCTTTCGCATCCGGCAAACGCCTCCTTTCCAAAATCTCCACGAAAAAAGAAACCTCCACAATGGAAAGTTCCTTAAAGATAACTTTTAAATTTAATATATCAGTCCACAATGCGAATCTTATCCTCGCCATAGACTACCCCAAGCCCGGAGCCGCAATCCCACCGTACAAATACCGTGCCGGTATCATCCACATGGTCTACGATACCTCTATCGCCCGGCTGCAACCTGCCATAAGGGTCATTCATGTAAACCAGCTCCACCCTCGTACCTTTGGGATACTCAGCCCTTACAACTTCTACCTGCTCCCTTGTTGGAAATACCATTACGCCACCTCCAACGCATTGTCTTTTCTCATTACCACACCATAGATAATGGTAAAAGAATTGATCTGCTTCTCTACGGTTCCGGCTACCTTCCACCCCAATTCCAGAAGATGATGCAAACAGGTAATGCCGTCACTAGAACGATCAAACAGATAAAATTCCTCAATGCCCGCTTTCTCCAAGACTTTCGTAAACTCAGGCATAGTATGTGAAAAAGGCATATCCTCTACCGCAAATACCTCAAAGCCCCTATCGTTTGTTGCGTAGTATGCGCCGATAGCCTGATTGATGATATAGCTGGCCGGGTCTCTCGGGTCTAAATTGTTACGAGCAATACACTCGTCAAAATATCTGTTACGGAAACTTTTCATACGTTCTACATTTGCCATTCTTACAATGACCTCCTTCCTTTTAGTGTGACACAGATTACCCTGAAACACCCCAAAAGACAAGTCTCTATCGACAATTATCGACCTTTTCCACCCGTACCGCCTTTTCCCCGGTAAACTGCTCCCAGCGCATAACCGCAAGGTCACAATTCAGCGGGTCACTATCCATAGCATAACATTTCCTGCCACTCTGCTCCGCTGCGATCAGCGTCGTACCAAAACCGGAGAACGGCTCCAAGATAATTCCTTCCACATCTGAGTGCATCTTCATGCACCGCCAAGGCAGCTCCACCGGAACCGCAGGCTCACCGTTCTTACCAGCCGTAGCTGCGGCAACCTCCCATATCCCGGCATACCCCCAATTACGCCGCTCCTCCTTCGTAAGCCTGCGGACAAACTGATAACTATGCCCGGCGAAAGCAGATACCCATTCAAACTCCTGATCGTTATAACTATCCACAGCCTTATCCGCAAAAGCCCCCACATATTCATATTGCGGTATCGGTTTCGCACTCGTAAGATGCGCCGAACCCATACGGGCAACAATCCCCTGCTTTTTCCAGATACGGAGCCACAACGGGCGGAAGTTCCGTTCCCCGAACAGCCTCATACTATGAAATGCCACCGGCTCCATGAACTGGGAACCCGTAGAGAACATATCCCCAAAGGTACAGCATACCACCTCCGAATATGCACATACATTCCCGATCACCGCCGACATACGCTCCAACCACGGAGCAATGCCGTCCTTTTTATACACGCCAAGCGACTCACAAGGCAGAGACGTAACACAGCAGGCCGCCTTTTGTCCGTCCAACAATCTCTCCATTTCTGCCACATCCACCGGATCACCGCACATAAGACGATGGCTTCCAAGCACCCAGATATCCCCCGGCTTCGTAACAGCACCGCCTGCTGCCTCCACCTGCTCTATGGCACTATCCCTGTCAAAGCCATCCTCCTCGGCATCCGCAGAATAGAATTTATTCATCAGGGCATCTACCTCCTCGGCATCAAAACCGGTAAGGGAAACATCAAAGGCAGAGGCATCCAAATCTGCCATAACCTCCGCCAGCTTCGCTTCATCCCAGCCGCCCTGTATCCTATTGAGGGCAAGGTTCAACGCCTTTTCCTTCTGGCTATCCATGTTCACTACAACACAGTCAACCTCCGTCTCACCCATATCCAGAAGTACCCTCAACCGTTGATGACCGCCAACCACATTTCCGGTTGCCTCATTCCATACCACCGGCTCTACAAAGCCAAACTCCTCAATGGAGCGTTTCAATTTCTCATAATCCTTATCGCCGGGCTTTAACTCACGGCGCGGATTGTACGCCGCCGGATTCAGCCTGGCAACTGCAATTTTCTTTATCACCATATCTCTCTCCCAATCTATATGCTTCATACGGAATACCGATATATTCCAAAACACGCCTCATGCCAAGACCGCCAGCCTCCCAGTCACGCATACAATACCGCCACAGCTTCGGGTGCGTGATCTGCAATCTTTGAAATCTTGTAGGCTCCCTATCGAGATGAGCCCCGAACATACAAAAGGCGCACCCGGTACGCTCATATCCCATATCATAAATTTTACTATAAGGCACCTCAAACCGCCGTATGTATTCCCAGATATCACATTCCAGCCAGAAGGAAAGCGGCGTAGAAACAGGACGTTTTGCCTCAAAAGCATTACAACCAGTTTTCAGCCACTGCTGTGTACGCAGCTTGCTCTCACAGGCCATTGTTCCGATAATAGGAACACGCCCAGACTCTTCCGCATACTTTTTCACAGGCTTTTTCTTCATTTCCGTACAGCATCCGGCACCGATTTTAAACGGAGCATCTATCATGTAACGCCACTGCTCCGAAAGCCGGAAACGTGTCGTCCTCCCATCCGGCATGATACCGTAATACTTCTCCCTCATAACATCCGGATTTCCTATGCGGATACGGTGTATCCATTCACTCTGCTCCTTACCGATCACCGGATACCCATGCTTCTCTATGACCTGCCGAAAATTCATCTCCGGGCGCAGCCACACAACATTCTCAACCGTTTTCACAAACTGCCGTATCTCTGGAAATTCAAGCCCGGTATCCGAAAACACCGCCGGAACATCCGGGTACATAGAGCGGACAAGATGCAGAAGCACCGTAGAATCCTTTCCACCTGAAAAACTCACATACACATTTCCATCATAATGCTCATACCATTCCCGGATACGGAGCTTACTTTTCGCAATCTTCACTTCCAGCGGCAAGCCCTGAAACTGCTTAAGCTGCCATAACTCCATACAAAAGCCCCCTTTCTCTAAAGCGTAGAGACGGATTTGAACCGCCACTTCCCATCGGTTGATGGGCGGCCTGCCATTAGCCTACCTACGC
Source organism: Lachnospiraceae bacterium (assembly GCA_017465845.1). Classification (GTDB taxonomy): domain Bacteria; phylum Bacillota; class Clostridia; order Lachnospirales; family Lachnospiraceae; genus Acetatifactor. The sequence continues at coordinate 30,019 of JAFTVH010000151.1, forward strand.
ACGATAACCGGAGCATTACTCCGGTGTTACTTTACTATGCCTCTCTGCCTGCGATACCTTCTCACCCTTATACATACCGGCCCCAAGCTCATCAATCTTAGAAAACGGAATCTCCGGCACAGTTAAATCCTTCCGTTTCTCCTTGTCTATGAAATAGATATACCGAAGCTGATAACCCGGTATCGGCATAGCCCCCACATACGAGGACGATAATCCACCGTTGATAAGAGACGCATTGCAGGATCGTTTTCAATTGCAGTACGAGCAGCCTTATCTTGAGTGAGAATGGTTGTATCAATTAATCCTTCATCAAAGAACTGCTTTATATACTTGAGGCCCTCCTTCCAGGCATCTGTTGTATAAGCAAATTCCAGTTTACCGTCTGTCACATCCAAGTAGGAATCATCCCATGAATAGACGAAAGGAGTCATCAGAAATTTAAACCACGGCTCATCAACATCGGACTTTCCTGTAAAGACCACTTCATCGTCAAGTCCATTTCCATTCAAATCACCAGCCGCAACAAATGCCTTACATAATTCAAAGAAGCCCTCTGTGGTTGTGGGAAGTTCCTCAAAACCACATGCCTTTGCGTACTCCAAATTAATCCACAATCTATAAGCTGTGGCATCATTAGTACCCGGAAGATATCTCGGTAGTCCCCAGATTTTTCCGTCAGCATCTCTCAATTGTGATACCAAATCAACGCCTTCTTTTTCCATAGCAATGTTGATGTACTTTGCATAATCAGGGTTTGCATAAAAATCACTTAACTCAAGAATTGCTCCTGTACTTGTCCAACTCGATTGGTTACTTTTTAAAATACCTGATGAATCGCCCGGGGCAAGGATAATATCCGGAAGTTCATCACCGCCATTAATCATGACAGTCAACTTATCTTGAAATGTTCCTGCTGCATATTCCTCAAACTGTAAATCCACACCAAACTTTTCTTCAATCATCAGTGTAGTATTATTGGTTTCCCAATCTATAACTTCGTTATCTGATTGAACTGCAACTTTAAGAACTACCCCTTCGGTAATTGTGCGAGGGTCAAATTCTGTCACTTCAGGTTCCTTTTCAGTTGAAACTTCTGAAGATTCCTGAACAGAAGAGGAAACTTCTGTACTCTTACTCTCTTCTTTGCCTGCTGTAGTATTTCCGCAAGCAGCTAATGAAAAAGTCATTGCTAAGGACAATGCTAAAGCTATCACACGTTTTTTAGCCATTTTTCTTTCCTCCACATTTAAAATAAACTGTAATTTTTTTGATACCCCTGCCGGCTGTGTGGTATCTTACGCAATTTAGTATATCAGACCCACCATTATAATACATCAAGAAAAACAGGTAATCTCACTGATATTTTGATTTTTATTAATATTCATCTATTCTGAAAATGAGGTTTTCAATAGGAAATATTGGTTTTTAAAGGCCCCCAAATTGCCGAAACGTATAAAAAATGCTATAATAAATCCAATGTTTATACAAGTATTTAAGTATATATAAGAACGAGAGGTTTATTATATGGGTATTCACAAAAATAAATTATCCTTACCTAAAAGATCAATTTTTCGCTGGTTTTTTATTGGCTTTTTTAGCTTTTCCATGATATTTTTTATTGCATTGCTTCCTTTATATAATTACTGTCGTGAAACCTTCACTCAATTAAAAATCAAGGAGATTTCTAAACAAATGAGTTTCGGCATAACTCAACTGGATAGTGCTGTCTCCGGTATTATGAATGCCTCCGCCAGTATGGCTAGTAATGCTCAGTTTTACCCATTGCAGTACCGAACAGTAAACTATTCCGCTATTCCTGTTAATGACCGTCTTCAAATGAGACGTTATTTAGAAACCCTTATCCGTCCTTTTGATCTGGTTACAGACTGTGCATTACAAATATCAGAAGAAGATGCTGTTACAATGTCTCTGACTACATTTGAAAATCCTATAGGATATTACCCTTTTTATTTTAATGTTGCGGATTTATCTTATGATGAGTGGACATCTATTTTGTCGGAAGCATCTCCCGGATTTTTACCTGTTCTTCATGTAACTACTCCATATAGTAGTTATGATGCTCTTATTTACTCTATCAACTGGAATAGAGACAGATATTTTTATGCATCCTTCAATGTCAACGAAATCAAAAAGACAATAATAGAAAGCAATTATTTAGACAAGCATTTTCTGACTATAGAAAACGCTCAAGGCGACTGCCTCTACACAGACTGTACAGATAATTCTTCGAATTATTATACAGTTTCTCAGTATGCAGTTTCCAATACCCTGCTAATTACCATACATATACCGAAAACTACACTACATGCACATATGATGCCCCTATACACCTTTATTACAATATACTTAATTGTATGTGTATTAGTATTACTCATTACAGTTTACACTGGTTCACGTATTTCCGCCAAACCTCTGATTAGAATTATTGATGCGATTGATGACAATATGACACTTCCTTCCGAGTTACCGAAGGAACTACAAAATGAACAGTCTTCTCAACTAGGTTATGGTTTTAAGTATATATACAACAAGATTCAACTGTACGAATATAATATACGAGACTATCAATCTACTATTATAACTCAGACAAAGGTGCTGCAAGCACGATTCATGGAAAAAGCGCTTCATGGCACTTTGTCTACCGTTTCGGATTATACAGCTTTTTACTCCTATTTCCCTCATTTTCCGAAAAGCTTTTGTTTAATTTTATTTGGATTATTAGAGAAAACCATGGAACAAGAAGATATCTACAAAAATGCTTTGTACCTGGTTCAATACCAATTGCAGAAATCGCTTCCTGACGTATACCAACAACAATTGTCAAACAACACAATGCTGTTGATCATCGATACAAAAGAATATAATACGTCCTTTGATACTATCAACAATCTGATAGCCCAAATCAATCAGGAAGATGCACCCTATCATGCATGGGGAATTATGAGTAAAACTTATGAACATCCAGATAAAATTGCTTTTGCATACCGACAAGTACAAGATTTAAAGGGGCAGCTCTCTATTGAAAGCCTCTCACAACTGTGTATCTTATCTGACTATAAGACAAGCAATAAAACTACATTCCAGATGTCTGACTCCTTGGCTATCCATTCAGCAATCGTAGCCGGAAACAATGATGTTGCATTATCTCGCCTCGAAAACTATGCTGACCTTTTGATTTCTCATAATCGGTCAGTATGTGAAATGATCCGTGCACTTTTGCTCTGTATCAAACAGGAGTACGCTAATCTGCTAATTGATATCGAGATACCTCTGTATAACACACAGACAGATATGTACAAAGAACTGAAGGATGTAATTAACATTTTCTGCGACCAAATTCGTGCAGAAAAAGAACAGTCTGACTCCTTTGGTCTGCTTGTAAAAGACTACATTGACTCTCACTTTTGCGAAGATACACTTTGTAGTACCTCACTGGAAGAACATTTTCAATGTTCATACACAAAAATCAGGAAAGCCTTTTCCTCCAGTGTTAGTATTCCAATCTCTTCTTATATTGAGAAAAAGCGTATGGATCTATCCAATGAACTGCTGACTTCCGGTGAATATTCTGTCGCAGAAGTCGCAAAGAAATGTGGCTATATCAATGATAGTACATTTTATAAGGCGTATAGGCGTACCTACGGTCATGCCCCTTCGTCAATAAAGAAAGATTAATACCAAGATAATAAATACCAATCCTGCCAGCAGAAACTCCCCTTCTGTTGGCAGTTATTTTTTATTACTTTTTTCAAAAAAGCCTTGCTTTCACCACCAAAATGTGTAAGCTGTCACTCACAAGGCGACAAGCCAGTAACAAAATAAATTATCAAACAGAAAGGTGGAACACATTTATGAAGACAGGACAAATCACAGCAAAATTAAGAGACGCAGTTCAGGTATGCCTCATGGTAGAAGGCAACGAGGTAAAGAGATACAAGAATATCGAATTACCGGACGCAATCAAGGAAATTGAGTTAAGCGACTTCCATTTTCACATTGCACAGGACAGCAAAATCACATTCCAAATCCATTATGCACCAGGCGTATTACCAGAAACATTCCCAATGGCAAGACCAAAGGTAACAAGAGCAGAGAAAGCCGCCGCTAAAGCGAAAGCCAAAGCAAAACAGGAAGAAATCGCCGCTACCGCCGAAGATACCACACCTGCTGCCGAGGATACCGTGGAGGTAATGCCCGAAGCAGCCACTACCGAGGAGCCAGCCATCCCGGCAGAGACTATGGCAACCGAAGAACCCTTTACCGAAGAAGCTACGCCGCTGGAAGCCGAGACCACTGAGGACATACAGACGGAAAACACCACCGAAGCAACCGATCCGGAGCCCGCTACCGAGGAAGCTACATCGGAAGCCATTACCGAAGCTACCATGCCTGAGGTACCCACCGAGGACACCAAGGAAACTGCTCCGACACCTGCAAAGCGTAAAGGTCGTCCGAGAAAGAATCCTGTAGCAGCGTAATCCTAAACAATACCCCCATCCCAAGAGACAATCCGCTCCGGCGGGTTTTCTCTGTTCCATTCTTCCAAAATTGAACATATCTTTTAAGCACTTTAGAGCTTGTCTTTCCACCGAAAATATGTAAGCTGTCACTCACAGCATTAAAACATAATTTTAGGAGGACTTACACCATGTTACAGATATCAGAAATCGTAAAGAAAACCGAGGAAATGTTTAACCTATTCAACGAGCGTTTTTACCAGAATGAATTGACCCGCCCGGCAATCACCGTATCTCCGGACGGCGGACGCGGAGCCTATGGCTGGTGCAGCATCAACCAGATATGGAACGCCAACGGCGAGGGCTATCGAGAAATCAATCTTTGCGCAGAGTACCTCGACCGCCCTATTATCGAGCTGGCCGCCACGCTTCTACATGAAATGGCACACCTCTACAACCTCGAACATGATATTCAGGACGTAAGCAACAACGGCTATTATCACAACATGAGATTTAAGGCAACCGCTGAAGCTCACGGTCTCTACATTGACAAGCATAAGAAATACGGCTGGACGGTAACAACATTATCCCCAGAGGCAGAGGCATGGATAACCGCCACCCTTGGCGAAGATACCTTGAATGCAAGCCGCCTGCCGATAGACGGCACCACCAAGGGCGGAAGTAAGAAATCCATTAACCGAAGCATCAAATATGTATGTCCGATTTGCGGTACTATCATCCGAGCTACCAGAGAAGTAAATGTAATCTGCGGAGACTGTAACGAACCGTTTGAGCGAACATAACCGAAAAAAGCGCAGGCCATCTCATTTGAAGGCTTGCGCTAAAATGTTCTCACTATTCTTATACTTTTTAGCGATTACTCTATCGCCGCTCATTCTTATCTCATAGGGGTGTGCATCAATTCTTGCCGCCATGCCGCTCTACTCATGTTGGCGGAATGTGTTGCCTTGAACTATAAGGCATTGAAGAAGTACGGAAGTAAGAATGTCCATAAAACAAGGCATTTCCGTGACTTACGGTGAAATGGTGCGTTTATAGGGCGGTACTATTTTGTACTAAAGTTTGTTCCTTTAGACAGGTACTGTTTTGCAGGGTCTGCCTTTCTTTCCATACGAAGCTTTAAAGAATAAGCATGTTCACCCGGGTTCCAGCCTGTGGAATGAGTACAGTATTTTTCAATGAGATCAGGACGTTTTCTGAACCATTGATTGTACTCTGAGTTATGGCCACTGGACTCTGTCACATAGTATCCAAGGTGCAGGAACATTTCATTTCTCACCTGCTCTTTATTATAAAATTCGGGCTTCTTCATCAACTCTCTCAAACGTGGATACAGATCCTGCCCATTGTGCTTAAGTTCAATATAAAATGCCTGATGATTTATACCTGCACACTTATAAACGATTTCCTCAGCAGGCACATCCAACCATTCTGCCAGCATATGAATGGTTCCCTGGACACTATGACACAGACCGGTAACCTCCACATTGGTATATCTCTGCATGGCATTGCACAGCATGGGCATGGGATTGGTATAATTTAAAAAGACCGCATTGGGACAATATATTTCAATATCCTTACAGATATCCAGCATCAGCGGAATATTCCTGAGCGCCCTGAAAATACCTGACACACTTCTGGTATCACCCACATTGATGTCCACACCGTACTTCTTGGGAATCTCAATATCATACCTCCAGATATCCACATCTCCGTTAAAAACTGTACATAAGACACCGTCCGCTCCTTTCAGTGCTTCTACGCGGTCCGTAGTCTTCACAATTTTACAATCCGGGCACTCCATCTTTTCTTTAATCTTCAAACAGATTTCATAGATATGATTGAGATTTTCTTCATTAATATCCATGAGTGCAATCTCACAATCCCTGAATGATGGAAATGTCAGCAAATCCCTTACCGTCTTGGTGGTAAACTGCAGGCTGCCGGCACCGATAAATGCAAATTTCTTCATGATGCAATTCTCCTTTACTTTTTCTTCATTATATAAAAATCATCATTCCTCCGGAATACACTTTTCTTCTAAAAACATGGACATAATTACTGTTCTATGTTAAGCTTAATAAGTAACCGTTTTGTATGCAAAGTACACAATGGCAAATGAAGCTAACGGAGAGACAGACTATGTATCTATACAATGGTGACCTGAAAGATATCTCAAACTTAAAGAGCACTTCCTTTCTGCAGATTAACAGTTGCGGAATTCAGCTGCCGACAGTCCAGCCATTGACAACCCTTAGGAAAAAGGGGCGTGTTGATTACCACATCATATATATTGCGTCAGGACAGTGCGAAATAGAATACAAAGATAAAATCCATCTTTTGAAACAAGGCTTTGTACTGTATCCGCCCAATGTACCGCAGAAGTATACAGAATATGAAGATACGAAAAAAATGTGGTTGCATTTTACCGGTAATAATATAGAGGAAATTCTTGCAGATGCCAAGTTAGGTTATGGTGTCCATCCAATCAGTCCTTCTCCCATCATTGAGAAGATGTTCATACAGCTGGTAGCCGAACATAACCAGAAACTGAATGTATCCAACGAAAAAGGGCTGCTGCTCTCTCTCCTTTATACTCTTGGCAAACTGGTAAATAGTGTTGGAACCACAAACGTCAAGATAAATGAGACCGTTACCTTTATTACAACTCATTACAATACAGAAATCAGCATAAAAGAGCTGGCAGACTCCTGTAATCTAAGTCAAAGCCGCTATATGTACCTTTTCAAAGAACAGACCGGCATGGCTCCACACGCATTCCAGCAGACACTCAGAATCAAAAACTGTATGACACTGCTTTCCTCCACCCGGCTTAGCATTGCGGACATCTGCGAATTATCAGGCTATCATGATCCCTTGTATTTCAGCAGAGTATTCCGAAAATATGTTGGAGTATCGCCAAGACAGTACCGGAATAACACCAGGACGTAAGGCCGAACACAATCCTGCCAATCTCATATCTCGTAAAAAATACTATACACTTTTTTGGAAATATGCTATACTGGTTACAGTTCAGACGGCTTTACAAATGGCGCGGTATGGACTGTTTTCAATTCATCTCACCCTATCCTGCCATGCAGCAGATGCGGGCGATATTTTCAGGAGGAACATCCTATGAGCAAGAAGAAAGTGGTTGTGTCCCTGGGGCATGATGCGCTTGGTTATACCACGAACCAGCAGAGGGACGCAGTACAAATAACTGCCAGAGCACTGGCAGATCTGATTGAAGAAGATTATCAGCTGACCATTACACACAGTAACGGACCTCAGGTCAGCATGATCCACAAGGCTATGACCGAGCTTCGCAGAGTGTATATCGATTATACACCGGCACCTATGTGTGTCTGCTCCGCTATGAGCCAGGGATATGTAGGTTATGATATTCAGAATTCTCTGCGTGGAGAATTGCTTGGCCGCGGCATTTCCAAGCCTGTCAGCACCATTCTGACGCAGGTAACCGTAGACCCCTACGATGAAGCTTTCTATGAGCCTACCAAGGTCATTGGCCGTTATATGTCAAAGGAAGATGCCGAAACTGAAATCAAGAAAGGCAATTATGTGCAGGAGGATCCCGGTATCGGTTTCCGCCGCGTAGTTGCAGCTCCCCAGCCCATTGATATCGTGGAAATCGAAGCTATCCGTGCATTGGTAGCTGCAGATCAGATTGTCATTGCCTGTGGCGGTGGCGGTATACCCGTTATTGAGCAAAAAGGTGCATTAAAAGGTGCTTCCGCAGTCATTGAAAAGGATGCCATCGCCGGAAAGCTGGCTGCTGACCTTGAAACGGACGAGTTGATTATTCTGACCAGCGTAGATAATGTTTACCTTAATTTTGAGAAAGAAAGTCAGGAGGCCATTTCTTCCATGACTGTAGAGGAAGCTAAGGCTGCCATTGCGGATGGGCAGTTTGAAGCAGGTACCATGCTGCCTAAGATTGAAGCTGCCATCTATTATCTGGAAAAAGTTCCCCACGGTAAAGTACTCATTACCTCCATGAAAGCAGTAAAGGATGCTGTGAAGGGTAAAGCCGGTACGATTATCACTGCTTAAGCAACATTTCATCAGAGTTCAGCCAGTCTGACAGTATTTATAAAGAAGGCGCACTTACCTTCCGGCTCCGATAGCCGATGTAAGTGCGCCTATTATAATGCAGAAATCTGAAAGATTGAAAATGATATTGCGCAGTCGTTTCCATTTCACACCGAAGCTGAAATAATCTACTACGTACTTGCGCTTCAATCTATCGTATGTATTGCTGAAAGCACCGCCCAGAAGAAGAGCCAGCCCGATCCGCAACATATTGTTTCCCTTCTGTCCCAAACTGAAAATGAAGACTGCAGCTGCTACCAGTGTCATGATCACCGATAACGCAGCTACTGCTTTTTGTCTGGATTGACCGGCATTCAACATAGCTCCCCGATTGTGGTGCTTATGAATCAGGAGTCTGCCGCCCCACAGCTTACGGGTTTGCCCCTCTATGACTGTTCTTTCAATATAATTTTTAATCCACAGATCCCCTGCAAAAATAACTGCTATGAGGCTGATACATAATCCTGTTATCACAAACATATCCTCTGTTCAAACTTTTTACAGATCCAGCTTCAGGTTAGCAAACAGACTTCCAAGACTGGTGGTTGCGTTTCCATCCGATTCATAGTGGAACTCTTCAATGGTATCTGCTTCCTTCGCCTCAACCTCTTCCAGGGCCTTAATGCTTAAAGAAATCTTGCCATCGTTAGTGTTCAGCACCTTAGCCTTTACCTTATCGCCTACTGTAAGTACTTCAGAAGGCTTCTTGATTCTTTTCTGGCTGATCTGGGAAATATGAACCAGACCACTGAGACCATCCCCCAGATTAATGAATGCACCGTAAGGCATCAGACTTTCAACGGTACCTTCGAGTACACTGCCGGGAATCACCATGGCAATCTTACGGGCATGCTCCTGGGCTGCTTCCTCCTTCAATACCATTTTTGCTGAAAGTACCAGTTTCTTCTTCTCTTTATCCACAGTGATAACTTTGGCTTTTAAAGTTTTCCCCAGCCAGGGATTTACATCTTCCACATATTCCAGGGAAAGCTGGGATGCGGGAATAAATCCTCTAATATCCTCCACATAGCAGATAGCTCCACCGTTAGTCACGCCACCTACCTTAACTGTCAAAACAGTCTGCTCATCCATATAGCTCTGCAATTTTTCCCATGCAAGGATATCGTTGGCTGACTTTCTGGAAAGCTGAATATTTCCCTGTCCGTCATCCATACGAACCACTGTTGCTTCCAGTGTATCACCCACCTTCACGTCTCTCAAAATGGAGAAATCAGGTGCATCGCTCATATCCCCTGCTTTGATTACACCCTGAGCATAATAGCGCAGATCCAAAATCACACCTTCTTCACTGACATCGATTACGGTACCGGAGATGATATCTCCCTCAGCAATCTTACGGAACGACGCTTCCAACTCTCTGCTGTAATCTGCCATTGTCTCTGTTACTTCCGAAGCCAATGCCTCAGCTGTGCTATCTCCTGCAGCTTCTTCTGACGCAGGTCCCCCATCTTCTACTGCAGTTGTTTCCAATACTTCCTTGAGTTCTTCCATGATGTAACCTCCCTGTACTTTACATTTTCCTTCAGTATAACGCAAAAAGGCTGCCGATGCCGCGACAACCTCCCTTACCAAAACTTCTTTCTTATCATAACAGATTCCCGGAAAAAAGTCCAGTACCAAGTTGCATTTTACCAATAAAACGGTTACAGCTCAGCCCGTATGCTTATGATATCGGACAATAGAACACCAGAATCCCCATTTCGTCCGCTCCCTCCACATAGCGACAGGACACATAATAATCTCCCAGAGTAAAAGAATTCAAATTCTCTTTCAGAATCATATATTCCATTGTAGCAAAGTTCACCACGCAGATATCCTGTCCGTTCCACGAAACATCACCTTCAAAATATCCCCTGCCCATATCAATCCTGCCTCTTACTTTAAGTGCTCCGGACTGCATCTGATGCAGTTTGGTGCCACTGTCAGAAGTATCTGACAGCGGAATGCAGTACATTTCATCGGTTCCCAAAATTCCAATCCCAATACTGTTATCCCCATTTGAACCCCACGGATCCTGTTCCAGCCAAAGCAGAATCTCATCCTGAGTTACTTCCTTTTCCGGTTCCCATTCCGTCCTCACTGACAGGCCCTTCCAAAGCAAAAGACAAATAATGCACAAACCGCTAAAACCACCAACAAGAGTAAGCATCATTTTTTTCATATTCATTCCCCCGTACACACAATGTCATTCTACACACAACATTATATCTTCTTTGAATAACATTTTAAAGCAAAATTTAGTTTTCTTAAATTCTTACCTTTATCATACCTTATTTATTTTTATATTTCAACAAATATATCGAATTTTATCATATGTTTTTGGAATACTCATAGCGTACAATTTCATAAAGGAGTGATTATCATATGTATGAAGACCTTTTTTACCAGAGATTGATTCAATTACGCACCCTCAAAAATGTATCTGCCCGGGAGATGAGTTTGAGCATCGGACAAAGCGCCAGCTATATCAATACCCTGGAAAACCAGAAAGCACTACCCTCTATGGCTGCTTTTTTCTATATCTGTGAATACCTGGGTGTGACTCCTAGTGAATTCTTTGATGGCAACAATCCATTTCCTGTTGAATTGCAAAGCATTGTAGAGGTCCTGAAAGAATTGGATCCCGAGCAGCTTTCTCATTTGGAGTATATTGCACGCCAGATGAAAAAGAAAAAATAACTGTCTTATGAGACAAAAGAGGATATCGTGGCAGAAACCATACGTTTGCTCTGCCCAATATCCTCTTGCCTTGGCTCTCGCCAAATGGATGTATTACCTGGACGGTTTGTGCTTCATGTCCTTAATCGGAATATTGGCAAACAGCGCAGGAACAGTACCGTTACTGCCATCTGACTCAGTCTCGGTAATCTGGATATCAAGCCCCTGGGCATCAATATCCATGTATTTTGAGATAACTGCAATGATATCGTTCTTGATCATCTCCATCATCTCGGGTGAGCAGTTCGCTCTGTCTGATACCAGCAAAAGCTTCAATCGATCCTTGGCAACTTCTCCGGAACCTTTCTTGCGGAAAAAATCCATTATCTTCATGGCCGTTCCTCCCCCTTTTTATTTTTTAAACATTTTAAAAAATGCATTAAGTACGCCTTTTTTCGCATCAAGATCCATGAAAGGTACTTCTTCTCCCATGACACGCTTACAGATATTGTAATATGCCTCACCAGCCATGCAGTCTGTACCTACAAGAGGTTCACCCTGGTTAGTGGAAACTACTATCTGCTCATCATCGGGTACAACACCGATCAGGTTGATAGAAAGAATATCACATACATCTTCTACCTTCAGCATATCCCCTCTCTTCACCATATCCATGCGGATTCTGTTGATGATCAGGTCAATCTTCTTCATTTCATTTGCTTCCAGAAGTCCTACGATTCTGTCAGCATCACGGATAGCTGATACTTCGGGGGTCGTAACCACCAGTGCTCTGTCAGCACCTGCAATGGCATTCTTGAAGCCCTGTTCGATACCTGCGGGGCAGTCCAGAAGTATGTAATCAAATTCCTGCTTCAGTTCTTCAATCAGTTGTATCATCTGTTCAGGAGTGACAGCATCTTTATCCCTTGTCTGTGCGGAAGGAAGCAGGCACAGCTCAGGGTACTTTTTATGCTTGATCAACGCCTGTTTCAGACGGCACTTTCCTTCTATTACGTCTACCAGATTGTATACGATACGATTCTCCAAACCCAGCACTACGTCCAGATTTCGAAGTCCGATATCCGTATCAATCATTACTACTTTCTTGTTCAACATGGCAAGACCGGTTCCCACATTCGCTGTGGTAGTGGTCTTACCTACACCACCTTTTCCTGATGTAACTACAATTACCTCACTCATTACTGTCTCCTCCTGACATTTTGTTCCTTATTGTTGTGCCGGTCACCTTCTTACAGGCGATCCAGACATCCTTTCGTCATTGGTTCTATACAGATAAAACCATCTCTCACTACTGCAATCTGCGGTGAATACTGACTTCCTTCTGTTTTCCCTTTCTTGCGGGTACGGAAGCTTCCTTTCTCCTTATCCGGACTCTTTGCAATCAAATCACCAATCTGTAACTGAATCGGCTTCATATCAAGTGCAAAGATGAAACAGCTGTCATCTCCGGATGCTCCTGCATACGCATTTCCTTTCAATGATCCCAGCACCACGATATTTCCTTCCGAAACAATCCTCGCCCCCGGATTGACATCTCCGATTAATGTAACCGAAGAAGCACATTCCAGCGTCTGACCGGAACGAAGATTGCCCTTATAAAAATCTGCTGTGGGCGGAATATCCATTCCCTGCATTCCCATATCCTGGGGATTCATATAGGAAACCATGGGCTCCGGCTGCGGCTGTTCATAAGCCTCTACCCGTTCTCTCATCAGTTCTTCCAGATCCTTGTTACTGTCGATGATACTGACAATTTGAATGGAACTATTCTCCATGATCCTATCTGCTATGTCAAGCTGCTCTTTGTTCGTAAGCTGCCTGCCTTCAAAGGAAATTGCCATTTTGGCATCCTTGAAAAAGCTGCCGGTTTCTTTGAATTTCTCCCCTATCAATGTAAGTAGCTCCTCAAAAGGAAGGTGATCGTCAAGGATCAGATTGATTCCGTATTTATTGCTTTTGATAATTACTTCTCTTGTCATATCCTCCTCCAAAAGTTAAAGCCTTAATGAATATTATAACCATAAAATGCGATTCTGCAAAGGGGGTTTGTAAAAGTTTCTTGAAAATTGTCGAAAAAGGAAGAGTCGGGCAGTCAGACATAGAGGGGCGGGGACAGATGTTCGTACAGCGGCACGCTCTCGCTCCGTGAAAAACGTAGTGGTACTAGGGCGCGAAAGTACCGCGCCCAAGGACCAACGTTTTTCAAGGGCCTTTGTACGAACATCTGTCCCCGCCCCTCTATGTCTGACTGCCCTCTTTGTTCGCAATTTACACCATAATTTTGTCTAAAAAGAATAATGCCTGAGTTTTTAGGCTCATCTCCAGATCAAGATCATCCAGAATGACATATGAGTGAAGTTCCGGATGCTTTCCAAGATATTCCTGAATTTCATCCCGCTTAAAAGTATGGCCTATATACGGTACCACTCAGACTAATACAGAACAGCGCGGTGCCATCATCGGCACCGCGCCATTCCTGAAAATATTAATCCAAAACAATTTCTAGTACATTTTCATATCCCTTGTGGTATGCACAAGAGACAGTCTTTGTCACGCCACTTACAGTAACTGTCACATCATAATCACCGTAAAATCCGCGAATCGTAGCTTTACCAAAAGAGTCAGTTGTAGCTTTCGCATCTTGCGTCCACCACTTATTATAAACAAGATCAATATACTGCTGACCGGCTGGTTTCAGTTCCCAGTCTACAGAGTAGAATGGCGAATAAGCGGCATAATTTTTTCCGTCCCAGAAGCCCCAGAACAGAAAACCGTCCATATCTTCCTCGGCAAAAGATGCAATCAGGATATCTCTTGTATAATTTGCCTGCAAATTCTGATCTGCTACTGAATAAGAGTATTCTGTTACCTTCAAACGCTTACCGTATTTGTCCAATTCTTCGTACAGGTCAATAATCTCTGTGGGCATTTTAAATAATTCACTTTCTTCATAATGTGACTGCAGACCGATACCATCAAAGTCCGTTCCCATTTCTACAAGGTCTTCTACTCGTTCAATAAAAGTATCATGATATTGTCCAAAGTAAAGTCCTTCATTGTAATATAAATCACAATCCTCTCCTGCCACTTGTCTTGCCATGTCAAACCATTGCTTGTAAATTTCGCGGCCAAACACATTTCCATGCGCTTCATATTTTACCAACTCATTGACTACATCCCAGTCAGCAATCTCACCCTTAAACTCTCCGCAGATGTCAAGGATATGCTCCCAGCATTTCTGAAGAAAAGCATCTTTATCGGAAAGAATGTCCTGAGTAAACATATAAGAAGGTGTGAGATTTGTGACTCCGTCAGAAGAAAATTCTCTCTGCCAGAAAAGAGTATGACCTCGCATATACTTTGCACCGGCATTAACTGCTCCGTTAAACTGAAGTCTTGCTGCGGCAGAATTTTCTTCATAAGGTGCCCATTTCATCTGATGCTCAATAACAGCAGAATTAAAAAGTGATTCCATATTCTGTGTATATGTTTCATTGTTTGTTACCTGGTAGGCAACTGCAGTACCAAACTGAAATTCATGCTCGAACATATCAAATTCAACTTCCGCATTCGGTATTACATTACCATCTTTATCTTTTACAATAACAGAAAAATCACCTTTTCTGATCTCTTCTATTCTCTCATTTGCTTTTCTTCTCCACTCAGCATCCGGCTCCAATTCCGGATATTCCGAAGCAGATGTAACCGGAAGCAAGCTCATGTCCATATTCTGACCAAAGTTAAGGATTTCAAATCCACCGATTTCTACAGTACCAAGGCTCCAGCATGCCCTTACCCCAAGTCCGGTCGCAGTGGGATTTGTCTGAGTTACTTTATACGGTATGAAGAATAAATTCCACTCATCTTCTACTGTATATGTTGTATATACATCCTTCGCATAAGGTGTATCCGATTGCTCTACCTGTATGGTTACCTGATTTTTATCATCTCCGCCATTGTCCGTACTCCGTGCCCAGAATGCAATAAGCATAACATCATTTTTTGTAAGGCCCTGGCCCGTAACTACTTCAGGTGTTGCAGTTGTTTTGACAACATATTTTGCTGTATTAATCACACCATCGGAATCTCTTATGGGAGGAACCTGGGTACAGTTAATTCTCAACACTTTATCAAACGCAGGTCCTTCTACCTCAACAACTTCATGATTACCATAATCATCACCTTTTCCGTCCCAGAGGATTCCATCCAGAAATTCATCACTATCACATACTACTGTACCGAGATTCTTAATGTTTTCATACATCTTTTTCTGCTCTTCCGGCGTTGCATTATCAAAATACAGAATATCATTCAGATCATTTGACGTGGTAAATTCTGTCGGTACATTTCTATGTAACGTGCTTACCAATTCCGCCATTCCTGACTTGTGCCCGGAATCGGAAACGTAAGATGCTGACTCATCATAATTGCTGCCAAAGCTGTCTGACTCATATACAAGTTGTCCTGCTACAACCTGAATATCAATACAGATAGCCATTCCCTGGTACTCATTTCCTGCATCCTCTTTCATATGCACTGCCAGTGCAAAGTAATCCGCATCCTTACCTTCTTCTGCAAAAAGCTGTCCATTAGCATCTGCGGTCATTGCACCATTGGGTACACTGCCATGATGAACTCCAGTCGCCACAAGTGCTGCCCAATCGTTTACCTGAATATCTCCCGGCTTTGCATCATCAATAACGGCATATTCAAGTACATTTGCAAGATTATAGATATCTGTTGTGTCAGTGTCACTTACATTGATATTAATATTGTACTTCAATGCAAGATTCCCCTTATTCTTTACCTGCAGATAAACAATGTATGTCTTACCCGGCTCCCAAAGGACTCCATTTCCTACACTTTCACTGAAAATATCACCTTCTCCGTCTGCAATGGAAATGTACCCATTCCCATCCTGCTTATCCATAAGCAGGTCAACGTCCAGGTTACCGGACTCAATTCGATTTCCGGTATTGGACGCACTGTCTGTGAACCATGCCATAGTGGCTCCCAGGAGCAATGCGATACATAACATCAATGATATCACACTGCTTAACAATGCTTTCTTTGTCGAAACATGTTTTCTCATACTTTCCTCTCCTTATTTGTTTTTATAAAGTTAAGCCATAAAACTCGACACTGTATTATGGCAACTTCACCATTACTTCTCCAACTGCTGCAATGCCGGAAGCTCTACTACATCAGCCTCAGTGATGTCAGGATTCTCTTTCGCTCCCCAACTTGAATAAACTTCAAAAATACGACTGCCCTCACCAGTTAACTTAATAAAAAACTTCATGACTCCTTTCTTTTGTATCGGGACCGTATACATAACTGCATCCCCTGATGATACGATACCATACCCTTTTTGCGCAGTGCCCGTGGCTTCCAGAATTATTTCATATTCTTTTTCTGCCTCAAATTTCCACACAGCATCTCCCGATGATACTCCATCTCCACTGCTAACTGTCACATTCATGCCATATGTAGCTGCCCTGATAATATTATTTTCACAGATAACCTGCTTGGAATACCATGCCCAGGTCCCCGTCGTCATACAAACCATGCAGAGAGCAGCACTATAGATATAGGTCAGGATTCGCGAATGCCGAAATTTATCTGCTTTATCCTTTGTCCCCAATCTGTTGTTTTTCTTCTTCAAACTCTTTCACCATCCTCGCCAATTTATAACGTTCCTGTTCCGGTTTTACCTTCCTTTCTGCACTTTCTCCAGCCTCTCACTGCGATACAGACTAAGCAGCCTGATACACTTGCAGCTCCTTTCTATGATAAGGACCAGGAATGGAATCAAAACAAAAATAATATATCCGGGGACCGTCTTTAAAAATTGAAAAAACAGGCCAACCTTTGGTATGCGTCCCTGATATTTTCCTCTGACAAACGGATACGTCACAATAAGTGCATCGTCAATATTGCTGCCGGTTCCATATGTGACAAATCCCGCCTGCCCAAATACATCTGTTGTCTTTCTGCGGATTTTATGAGTTATCGTCTGCCCGAAATTGGTAGTATCCTGAGATATGTATGCTATAATGTCTCCCTCACTCAATGTCTCCGGGTCTACTTCCTTTACCAGCACCACATCACCCGCTTCAAAATCTGTGGCACTCATAGAATCTGAAAGAACAATAAATGCTCTATAACCAAACAGGCTTCGTTCATCCCTATTCAAAAGCGTAACTGAGAAAATGGTAAATACCATTACACATGCTGCAAACGCTGCAATGCTCCATGTGACAATATTTTTGATCATGTTAAATACTTTCTTCTCCAACAACCCGACCGCCTCTCCTCTCAATGAGTTATCAATGTATAAAAAATTATAGATTGCAAAATAATGGGAATTCAATGATAAAAACAGAATGGGAATACGATTTTCAGAAACCAAGAATTACTAAATAATTAGAACAACTAAAAAAGAAAACAGCATTATCACTTTAGAATATTGCTGTTTTCAACCTTCTATTTTAAATTTTCCGTTTCCAGCACCACATCTTCTATATCGTATATCCCCTGTGCGTTTCTTGTACCGGAAAGGCTTTTTGCCACATCTACCTCTGAAATATCTGTAATACCCAATTTATACTCAAACAA